>NZ_JBFAIS010000035.1:0-81019 GCF_040654795.1 Streptomyces sp. NPDC050617
GCCCAAGATGAGGGCACCTGAGGCAACATCTCGCACGGGCCCGTAAATCATGCAGCCCCGGAGGGCCCCCACCGCCCCGCACCCGACCCGACACCCCCGCCCAGCGCACCCCCGCAACCCCCGGCCAGGGAGGCGGACCTCAGCCGTCGTTCTCGGCCAGGCGCTTGCGTTCAGCGGCCGCCTGGGCCACCCGGCCGCGAGTGGCGAACCAGCCGGCGACCAGACCGGCCGCGAGGATCGGGATGATCATCACCGTGCGCCGGCCGACGCCGCCGTCGTACCACATGAGCACGATCACGCCGAGCAGGAAGGCGATCGTGACGATGTCGGTGACCGGCGTGCCGGGAAGCCGGAACTTGGGGCGCTCCAGCAGGCCCCGCCGGGACTGGCGCACGAAGGCCAGGTGGCAGAGCATGATCATGCACCAGGCGCTGACGACGCCCAGCGCGGCGATGTTGATGACGATCTCGAACGCGTCCTTCGGCAGCCAGTAGTTGAGGCCGACGCCGAGCACGCCGACGCACGACGTGAGCAGGATGCCACCGTACGGCACCTGATGACGGTTCATCAGGCCGGTGAACTTGGGGGCCGAGCCGGACATCGCCATGGAGCGCAGGATGCGCCCGGTGGAGTACAGGCCGGAGTTGAGGCTGGACATGGCCGCGGTCAGGACGACCAGGTTCATCACGTCGCCGGCCGCCGGGACGCCGACGTTCGACAGGACGGTCACGAACGGGCTTTCGTTCGCGGAGTAGCCCTTCCACGGCATCAGGAGCGCGAGCAGGACGACGGAGCCGACGTAGAAGACGCCCACGCGCCACATGATGGAGCGCACAGCCTTCGGCACGATGCGCTTCGGGTCGCTGGTCTCGCCCGCGGTCACGCCGACCATCTCGACGGCGGAGTAGGCGAAGACGACGCCTTGCAGGACGACGACGACGGGGAGCAGACCGGCCGGGAAGATACCGCCGTTGTCGCTGATGACGCTGAGGCCGGGGGTGTGCCCGTCGACCTTGTGGCTGGTGGCCAGCAGGAAGATGCCGATGCACATGAAGGCGATGAGCGCCGCGACCTTGATGATCGAGAACCAGAACTCCAGCTCGCCGAAGATCTTCACCGAGATGAGGTTGACCGCGAGGACGACGGCGAGCGCGATGAGCGCCATCACCCACTGCGGAACGCTGGTGAACAGGGACCAGTAGTGGGTGTAGAGCGCAATGGCGGTGACGTCCGCGATGCCGGTCGTGGACCAGTTGAGGAAGTACATCCAGCCGGCGACGTACGCGCCCTTCTCGCCGAGGAATTCGCGCGCGTAGCTGACGAACGAGCCGGAGGACGGGCGGTGTACGACCATCTCGCCGAGAGCGCGCACGACGAAGAAGGCGAACAGGCCGCAGACGGCGTACGCGATGGCCAGCGCGGGCCCGGCGGAGGCGAGCCGACCGCCCGCGCCGAGGAAGAGGCCGGTGCCTATCGCGCCGCCTATCGCAATCATGTTCACATGGCGGTGCTTGAGGCCCTTGCTATACCCGGCGTCCCCGGCGTCCACCGGTGGCGCACTTCCCCCGTCCGGAGGTTGTGGCGTGTCGTCCTGGACGGTTTCGGTGCGCACAGTTGTGTCTCGCCTTCGGTCAGGTGATGTCGTGCTGTCACCCGTGCCCCGCGCGTCACACGGGGCGGGTCAGCGGCACACCTTCCCCCCGTGGCCGCACACCTGTCTGTGTGCTGGATCACACTGCGGCGGCGCGCTCGATGGGTTGCGGGCATATGTCGAGAATCGGACGCGCGGAACCTCAAGGACGCCTCAAGTGCGAGCAGGCCGCAGTGGACGCTCGGACCCGTGTGACCGTTAGCGAGATCATTCCGCCAGGGCCCCTTGGGGCGGCGACGTCCCCACGGTGCTCGATCTCCCCATATCGGCCCGCCAGTTCACCGGTGGGCCAACACGGAAGGACCGACCCACACACCCCGCCGCCCGGCACCCGGCCGGGCGCTGCTGCGCAAGTACCGGGCGGCGCTGGCACCCGGCGGCGCCGTGCTGATCTGCGAACTGCTGCTCAACGACGAACGCACCGGCCCGCTCGCCGCCGCCACGATCCTCCTCGCAGCCCGAAAGGCATGCCATGCCCACGCGTACGTCTCCGCCCGGCTATGACCGGGCCCGGCACGGAGCGCACCGGCTCAAGTCCGCCGACGTCATCGCCGACCCGACCCGCTACAAACACCTGGTGGTCGGCTACCGCGACTGACCGAGCCGCCGGGGCGGCCTCAACCCGCTGCCGCCTGCGCACTCTCGGTGTGCGGTGCCTTTCACAACCCCGGTGAGACAGCAATACTGTTCAACATGTATGAGTCCGCGACCGACCTCACCGTCGATGAGCTGGCCGCCCGCGCGGGCGTCACGGTCCGCACCATCCGTTTCTACAGCACCCGCGGACTCCTGCCCCCGCCCGAGATCGGCCCCCGCCGCATCGGACGCTACGGTCCGGACCACCTCTCCCGGCTCGCGCTCATCGAGGAGTTGCAGCACCAGGGCATGACGCTGGCGGCCATCGAGCGCTATCTGCGGCAGCTGCCGCCCGATCTCAGCGCCCATGACCTCGCCATCCACCGCGCGCTGGTCGCCACCTGGGCGCCCGACCAGGCGGAGGAGGCGACGCTGCGCCAGCTGGAGCGGCGGGTGGGGCGCGAGCTGACCGGGCAGGACCTGGACCGCCTCGCGGCGATGAACGTGCTGGTACGGACCGAGGACCCGGACGTCTTCCAGGTCGATCCGGGCCTGCTGCACCTCGGGGTGCGGCTGCTGGACGTACCGATCGCCCTGGAGACGATCCTGGCGGCCCGTACGGTCCTGCTCCAGCACACCCGCTCGGCGGCGCGCGAGCTGACGCGGCTCTTCCATGACGAGGTGTGGGGCCCGTATCGGGAGCGGGAGCCGGACGCCGAGCGGGTGGCGGCGGTGAAGTCGCTGTCGGCACATATGCAGCCGCTGGTGATGCAGGCGCTCATGACGGCCTTTCAGAGGTCGCTCAAAGAGGAACTCCGCGCGACATACGCGGAGGAGTGAGCGGAGGGTCAATACGGCAACGGGAAATCCCCATTCCCGGCCGGTGACTTCGCAGCCCTACGTACGGAAATGGCGTCTGGGTTGCATGCATGGAAAACCCTTTACCGAGTCTTTGAACAAGGTGAAATTCGGTTATTCGCGGACGTGAGATGTAGATTCCTTCACGTGTTGCGCACTATTCTGCAGACAGCACACGGCCCCGCCGTGTCCGCATTCCATCGGGAAGGCACTCCCGGCGATACGCCGCGCGCGCGGCATTCGCGTCACCGACCTCGGCGCACCCCCGGCCGGGACCGGCTTCCGTTCTCGTCCCGGCCCGCGGGTCGCCGAACTCCCCTGACGCGCGGCATCGGCTCCGGCGCCGGGGAATCGGGCCCGGCCGGCGGTGCTGCGGGAGCGCTCCCGCAACAAGTGGGCGCTGACCTGTGACGCGACGGCCGGTACACCCGTCCTCTTCAGTGCCGGCTGATGACCGCCTGCTTCCTTCTCGCTCCACCTCTGTCGCCACAGCAGCGCGGAGGAACGGCCCGCCCGCGTTCCTCCCTTCACCCTGGACCACCGATGCCCCCGATAACCGACACCGCTCCGAGCAGACCCGTCACGCAGGCGGTCGCGCAGACGCGACTGGATTCACTCACGGGTCTGCGCTGGTACGCCGCGCTGCTCATCTTCTGCTACCACTTCGCCCACGAGTCGAAGTACACGACCTCGGCGCACCGCTCCGAGATACTGAACAAGATCACGCTGGGCGGCCCCTCCGCGGTCTCGCTGTTCTTTATTCTGTCCGGATTCGTACTGGTCTGGTCGGCTCGAATCGGGGACAAACCGGGCAGTTTCTGGAGACGGCGGTTCGCCCGCATCTACCCCAGCCATGCCGTGACGTTCCTCGTGGCCGCGCTGCTGCTGGTGTGGGAGGGGAAGCCGCTGGTCTCGTCCATCGCCCTGGGAAACCTGACCCTGACTCAGTCGTGGATACCGAACCGCGCTGACTGGTGGTTCGGCTTCAACGGCGTCTCCTGGTCACTGAGCTGCGAGTTCTTCTTCTACTTCAGCTTCCCGTTCCTGGTCCCGCTGCTCCGCCGCCTCTCCGCCCGCGGCCTGTGGGCCACGCTGATCGCCGGAAACCTCGCCGTCATACTGGTCCCGTTCCTGGCGGACTTCGTGGAAGGCGCGACGGGCTGGAACTCGAAGTACTTCATCTACATGCTGCCGCCCGTGCGCCTCGTCGAGTTCGCGATCGGCATCGTCCTCGCGCTCCTCGTCAAGGGCGGCCACTGGCGCGGCCCCGGAACGGTCATCAGCTTCATACTCTCGGGCGCAGCCGTCTTCGTACTGTCGCTCGACGTTCCCTACATATTCCATTGGAACGCGTGCACCGTGATTCCTTACACCTTCCTTATAGCCGCATTGGCCCGCAACGACATCCGGGGCAAACGGTCCCTCCTCCGCCATCCCGTCCTGGTGTACCTGGGGGAGGTTTCCTTCGCCTTCTACCTCACTCACGAAATGGTCATATTCGGCCTCAACTACTTCCTGGCCCCCCGCCCCCTGTCACCACTGGCCCAGGGCACCCTGGTCATGGCGATCTCCTTGGCAGGCGCCATCGTCCTCCACACCTACGTGGAGAAACCCTGCGTGAAACTCCTCACGCCACGCCGCCGGGCCCGACCACAGCCGGCGTGAACGGCGCCTCGGCATGGGCCGCCGGCCGAAACGCGGCCCACGCCGAGGCGCCGTTCTTCGGTTCGTTCACTCGTCCGTGAACCGCTCCCCCGCCTCCGCCTTCGCGAGCAGCAGGGCCGGCGGGGCGAAACGGTCGCCGTAGGTTTCCTGGAGTCGGCGGGCGCGGGTGACGAAGCCGGGGAGGCCGCCGGGGTAGCCGTTGATGTACTGGAGTACGCCGCCGGTCCAGCCGGGGAAGCCGATGCCGAGGATGGAGCCGATGTTGGCGTCGGCGACCGAGGTGAGGACGTTCTCCTCCAGGCAGCGGACGGAGTCGAGCGCTTCGGAGAACAGCATCCGCTCCTTCATGTCCTCGAAGGGGATCGGGGCCGCGCCGGGGCGGGCGAAGTGTTCGCGCAGGCCGGGCCAGAGGCCCGTGCGCCTGCCGTCGGCGTAGTCGTAGAAGCCCGCGCCGCCGCTGCGGCCGGGCCTGCCGAACTCGTCGACCATGCGGTCGATGACGGCGTCGGCGGGGTGCTCGGTCCAGGCGCCGCCCGCCTCCTCCACCGCCCGCCGGGTCGCGTCGCGGATCTTGCGCGGCAGGGTGAGGGTCAACTCGTCCATCAGGGAGAGGACCTTCGCCGGGTAGCCGGCCTGGGCCGCGGCCTGTTCCACCGAGGCGGGGTCGGCGCCCTCGCCGACCATCGCGACGCCCTCGTTGATGAACTGGCCGATGACGCGCGAGGTGAAGAAGCCGCGCGAGTCGCCCACGACGATCGGCGTCTTGCGGATCTGCCGCACCAGGTCGAAGGCGCGCGCCAGCGCCTCGTCCCCGGTCCGGCCGCCCTTGATGATCTCGACGAGCGGCATCTTGTCGACGGGCGAGAAGAAGTGCAGGCCGATGAAGTCACGCTGCCGCTCGACGCCCTCGGCGAGGCCGGTGATGGGGAGCGTGGAGGTGTTGGAGCACAGCAGCGCGTCGGGTTCGACGATGTGCTGGATCTCCTGGAAGACCTTGTGCTTGAGGGCGGCGTCCTCGAAGACGGCCTCGATGACGGCGTCGCACCCGGCGACGTCCCGCGGGTCGGCGGTGGGGGTGATGCGGGCGAGGTGCGCGTCGCGCTTCGCCTCGGTCGTACGGCCGCGGGCGAGCGCCTTGGCGAGCAGCTTCTCGGAGTACGCCTTGCCCTTGGCGGCGGCCTCGGGGGTGATGTCCTTCAGTACGACCTCGATGCCCGCGCGGGCGCAGGAGTAGGCGATGCCCGCGCCCATCATCCCGGCGCCGAGAACGGCGACCTTGCGGACCGTACGCGGCGCGGGTCCGGCCGGGCGGCTGCGGCCGGAGTTGACGGCCTGGAGGTCGAAGAAGAACGCCTGGATCATGTTCTTGGCGGTCTGGCCGGTGACCAGGTCCACGAAGTAGCGGGCCTCGATGGTCTGCGCGGTCTCGAAGTCCACCTGGGAGCCCTCGACGGCGGCGGCCAGGATGTTGCGCGGCGCCGGGTAGGGCGCGCCGCCGGTCTGCTTGCGCAGATTGGCGGGGAACGCCGGGAGGTTGGCGGCGAGGCGCGGGCTGGACGGGGTGCCGCCGGGGATCTTGTAGCCCTTGACGTCCCAGGGCTGGTGCGACTCGGGATGGGCGGCGATGAAGGCGCGGGCCTTGGCGAGCAGTTCCTCCGGGGTCGCCGCCACCTCGTGGATCAGCCCGGCCTCCAGTGCGCGCCGGGGTGCGTACTGCGTCCCCTGGAGGAGCACCTTGAGCAGCGCGTCGGCGATGCCGAGGAGCCGTACGGTGCGGGTGACGCCGCCGCTGGCGGGCAGCAGCCCGAGGGTGACCTCCGGCAGGCCGATCTTGGAGCCCGGCGCGTCGAGCGCCACGCGGTGATGGCAGGCGAGCGCGATCTCGTAGCCGCCGCCGAGGGCCGCCCCGTTGATGGCCGCGACGACCGGGACGCCGAGCGTCTCGATGCGGCGCAGGTCGTGCTTGATCCGCATGCTCCCGTCGAACGTCCGCTGGGCCTCGTCGGGCCCGACGGCGATGAGTTCGCGCAGGTCGCCGCCGGCGAAGAAGGTCTTCTTGGCGGAGGTGAAGACGACGCCGCGCACGGTCTCCCGCTCGGCCTCCAGCCGGTCGGCGACGGCGTGCAGGGACGCCTGGAACGCCGCGTTCATGGTGTTGGCGGACTGCGCGGGGTCATCGAGGGTCAGGGTGACGACGCCGTCGCCGTCCTGGTCCCAGCGGATGGTGCTGCTCTGGGTCATGTCACGGTCTCCGTAAGAGGTTCGGGTGCGGGCGGCGGTCGGCGCCGTGCCGGGGGTCTGGCGCGGGCTCTTACAGGCGCTCGATGACGGTGGCGATGCCCATGCCGCCGCCGACGCAGAGCGTGATGAGGCCGTACCGCTTGTCCTGCCGCTCCAGCTCGTCGACGAGCGTGCCGAGGATCATCGCGCCGGTCGCGCCGAGCGGGTGGCCCATGGCGATCGCGCCGCCGTTCACATTGATCTTGTCGAGCGACAGCCCCATCTCGCGCGCGAAGCGCAGCACCACGGCCGCGAAGGCTTCGTTGATCTCGACGAGGTCGATGTCGTCGATGGTCAGACCGGCCTTGGCCAGCGCCTTGCGGGTGGCGGGCGCGGGTCCGGTGAGCATGATGGTGGGCTCGGTGCCGGAGACGGCCGCGGAGACGATACGGGCGCGGGGCGCGAGTCCGTACCGCTCGCCGACCTCGCGGCTGCCGATGGCGACGAGGGCCGCGCCGTCCACGATGCCGGAGGAGTTGCCCGCGTGGTGGACATGGTCGATCCGCTCGACCCAGTGGTACTTCTGGAGCGCGACGGCGTCGAAGCCGCCCGCGTCCCCGATCGCCGCGAACGACGGCTTGAGCGCGGCCAGCGACTCGGCGGTGGTGCCGGGCCGGATGTGCTCGTCGCGGTCGAGGACGAGGAGGCCGTTGCGGTCCCGTACGGGCACGACCGAGCGGTCGAACCGGCCGTCCTTCCAGGCGGCCGCGGCGCGCTCCTGGGACAGCGCGGCGAAGGAGTCGACGTCGTGCCGGGAGAACCCCTCGACGGTGGCGATGAGGTCGGCGCTGATGCCCTGCGGCACGAAGTCCGTGGCGAAACCGGTCATGGGGTCCGCGAACCAGGCGCCGCCGTCGGAGGCCATCGGCACGCGCGACATCGACTCGACGCCGCCCGCCAGCACCAGGTCCTCCCAGCCGGAACGGACCTTGGCGGCGGCCATGTTGACGGCTTCGAGCCCGGAGGCGCAGAAGCGGTTCTCCTGTACGCCCGCGACGGTGTCGGGCAGCCCGGCGGCGATGGCCGAGATCCGGGCGATGTCGGAACCCTGATCGCCGACCGGGCTGACGACGCCCAGCACGATGTCGTCGATGGCGGCCGGGTCGAGGCCGGGGAAGCGGCGGCGCAGCTCGTGGATGAGGCCGACGACCAGGTCGACGGGTTTGGTGCCGTGCAGCGAGCCATTGGCCTTGCCGCGGCCGCGCGGGGTGCGGATCGCGTCGTATACGTACGCTTCGGTGCTCAAGGTCTCGGGCCTTTCGGGAGGGATGAGGGTCAGGGGGCTCGGAGAAGCGGAGGCCGGCCGACGCTCCCTTCATGATCTCGGTGGTGCCGCCGTGGATCGTCTGGATCCGGCCGTTGGACCGGACCGTGGGACCGGACCGTTGGGTCCGGCCGTGGGATCCGGCCGTCGGATCCGGCCGTGGGACCCGGCCGTTGGGTCCGGCCGTGGGACCGGGCCGTTGGATCCGGGCCGTTGGATCCGGGCCGTTGGATCCGGCCGTTGGATCCGGCCGTGGGACCCGGCCGCCGGTGAACGCGCGGGGGACGTACGTACGGCCCGCCGCGCACCGCCCCCGGCGGGCCCCGCCGCTCAGTGCCGTTCAACGCCGCTCGCTATCACGTGAAGTCGCTCAGGGCCGGTCGAGGTCCGGCAGTTCCCAGTCGCGGGCCACCTCCGCGGTGTCCGCGCCGGGCTGGGCGGGCGGCCTGCGCACGGTGCCGGGCGTGGCCGAGAAGCGCGGGGCGGGCGCGGGCTGGGTGATGCCGCCGTGGTCGACGAACGTGCCGCGGGCCGCGAGGTGCGGGTGGTCGGGGGCCTCGCGCAGCGAGAGGACCGGGGCCACGCACGCGTCCGAATCGGCGAACACGGCGGCCCACTCCGCGCGCGTACGGGCTCGGAACCGTTCGGCGACGGCGGTGCGCAGCTCCGCCCAGCGGGCGAGGTCGTCGCGGGCGGGCGCCTGGTCGGCGAGGCCGAGGAGTTCCATGAACTCGGCGTAGAAGCGCTTCTCCAGCGCGCCGACCGCCATGTATCCGCCGTCGGCGGTCTCGTACGTGCCGTAGAACGGCGCCCCGCCGTCCAGCAGGTTGGCGCCGCGCCGGTCCTGCCAGCCGCCGGCCGCCAGCATGCCGTGGATCATCGCGGTGAGGTGTGCGGTGCCGTCGACGATGGCGGCGTCCACGACCTGGCCCGCCCCGCTGGTACGGGCGTGCTGGAGCGCCGCGAGCACGCCGATGACGAGGTAGAGGGAGCCGCCCGCGTAGTCCCCGAGGAGGTTGGCGGGGGCGGTCGGGGGGCCGTCGGCGGGGCCGATCATGCCGAGGGCGCCGGTGATGGCGATATAGCCGATGTCGTGGCCGGCGGTCTCGGAGAGGGGCCCGTGCTGGCCCCAGCCGGTCATCCGGCCGTAGACGAGCCGCGGGTTGCGGGCGAGGCAGTCCTCGGGGCCGACGCCGAGCCGTTCGGCGACGCCGGGCCGGTAGCCCTCGATGAACACGTCGGCGCGCTCGGCGAGTTGGAGCGCGGCGCGGGTGCCGGCCGGCGTTTTGAGGTCGAGGACGACGGAGCGCTTGTTGCGGTTGGTGATGTCGAAGGCCGGGTCGATGGCCAGGCCGGCGCCGTCGGGACGGTCGACGCGCACGACGTCGGCGCCGAGGTCGGCGAGGAGCATGGCGGCGAACGGGCCCGGCCCGATTCCGGCGAGTTCGACCACGCGCACTCCGGCGAGCGGGCCGGTGAACGGATCGCTGAGCGGACCGCCGAGCGGGCCGCCGTGTGTCGCTGTCATCCAGCCCCCAGCCATATGACACAACCGCTGTAACACTTGTGATGTTAAGAACGCGTTCCACTTTCCACAAGCCCCCGAAGCCACGCCGCGCGTACGGCGAAATCCCACCGCGGTGAGCCGCCTTGGCCGCCCCGAAGCCCCGAAGCCCCGAAGCCCCGTCACCCCGCGTCCGGTTCCAGCCCGCCGCCCGCCACAGCGGGCGGAGCGTCCGGCACGAGGTGGTCCCGGCCGCCCGCCCGGTCCGTGAGGCGGGCGAGACGGCTCGGCACTCCGAAGCCGACCAGCACGATCACCACCAGGGTCAGCCCGAAGGTCAGCACGGCGAGCGCCCGCCCCAGCTCCATGCCCTCCGCCAGCCGCGCGCCGAGCACCGGCGCGACCGCGCCGCCCAGCGCGCCCGTGTTGTAGACGAAGCCGAGCGACGCGGCCCGGGTCTCGGTGGGGAAGTGGCCGGCGATGTACTTCGGCAGAATCCCGGAGATGCCCTGGCTCAGCGCGAGCAGGAAGAACAGCAGCACCCCGAGCACCACCAGGCTGTCCCGCACCGCGAAGACCGGGAAGACGAAGGCCAGCGAGGCGAGCAGGGTCCAGGCGTACGCGCGCCGGGTGCCGATCCGGTCCCCGACGAAGCCCGCGAGGACGCACCCGGCCATCGTGCCGAACCCGGCGTAGAACATCACGTCGGCGACCTGCGCGGGGCGGTAGCCCAGCTCCGTCTTCAGATAGGTGGGCAGCAGCGCCTGGACCGGCCAGCTGTAGAGGAAGGCGCAGAACACGGTGATCATCAGGGACACGTAGAGGATCCAGCGCCGACGGCCGCCGAGCTGCGCGCCGAAGGCGAGCAGGGAACCGGCCGCGACCGCCGACAGCCAGGGCACCAGTCCGGCGCCGACGGGCGTGAAGACGCAGAACAGCGATCCGCCGGCGGCGGCGGTCAGCGCCAGGTTGAGCGCGGCGCGGCGACGGCCGGTGAACAGCGGGCGGAACGGATTGGGCCGCGCCGCCCCCGCCGCCGCCCGCTCCCCCACCCGCGCGTGCCACTCGGCGGCCTCCGGCAGCGCGCGCCGCAGCCAGAGCGCGAGGAGCACCGGCAGCACCCCGATCCAGAACATCCAGCGCCAGCCCCAGTGCGGCACCACCCACTGGTACAGCTCGGCGGCGAGCACCGCCCCCGCCGAGAAGCCGGAGATCAGGAAGCCGGAGGCGCGGTGGCGCAGCCGGGCGGGCCAGCTCTCCAGGACGTACGTGGCGGAGGCGCTGTACTCCCCCGCCATGCCCATCCCGATCAGCAGCCGCGCCGTGAACAGGCTGCCGTACCCCCACGCGAAGCCGCAGGCGAAGGTGCCGAGGGAGTAGAGCAGAATGCTGGCGATCATGGCGGGTTTCCGTCCATGGCGGTCGCCCAGCGCGCCGAGCAGCGCCCCGCCGAGCCAGCGGGTGATGAACGCCCCGGAGACCAGGCTCGCGGCCTCGACGCCGGAGAGCCCGAACTCCGCGGCGATCTCGGTGAGTACGAGCGTGATCAGGACGAAGTCGAACCCGTCGAGCAGATACCCCGTCCAGGCCGCGGCCAGGGACTTCCACTGGGCCCCGGACACCTCGCGGTACCAGGGCGGCGCCCTCACGACAGGCCGCCCTCTTCGAGGAGTTGGCGCACGGCCTTGACGGCGGAGGCGGACAGCGGGATCTGCGGCGCGGCGGTGAGCGGGCAGTCGATGACGCCGAGCAGGTGCAGCGCCGCCTTGAACGCGCCGAGCCCCGCGGAGCTGCCGCCCATCAGCGCCGGGTCGCCCGCGTCCGTGATCGCGAACAGGGCGGCGAGCCGGTCCTGTTCGGCGGCGGCCTCGCCCCAGCGACCGGCCCGCGCCTGCCGGTAGAGCCGTACGTAGCCGTGCGGATCGACGTTGCCCAGCCCCGGCACGGCACCGTCGGCGCCGGCCAACAGGGCCCCGTCGACGGTGGTTTCGGAGCCCGTGAGGACGGAGAAGCGGCCGCGCAGCCCGCGGCGGCCCGCCTCGACGAGGAAGCGGCGCAGCGCCCCGTCGTCGCCGCTGCTGTCCTTCAGGCCGGCGAGGGTGGAGTCCTCGGCGAGCGGCAGGAGCGTCTCGGCGGTGAGTTTGGTGTGCACGGCGACGGGGTTGTCGTAGGCGAAGAGCGGCAGGTCGACGGTGTCGCGCAGGCGCCGGAAGTGGCCGGAGACCTCGGCCGGGTGCGTGCGGGTGAAGAACGGCGCGGTGGCGACGATCCCGTCCGCACCGAGCGCGGCCGCGGCGCGGGCCTGGTCGATGACGCGGGCGGTGGTCATGTCGACGGCCCCCGCGAGCACGGGCACCCGGCCGTCGACCGCCGCGACGACGGCCGCGAGCGCGGTGCGGCGCTGAGCATCACTCAGATAGGCGGTCTCCCCGCTGGACCCCAGGGCGAAGACGGCGTCCACTCCGGCATCTAGGGTCCGCTCGACCAGGGCGCCGAGGGAGGCCGTGTCGATGTCGCCGGCCGGGGTGAGGGGGGTGCAGAGCGGAGGGACGATGCCGGACAGGGGGGTGGGCAGGCGCATCGCGTGGTCCAGCTTTCCGGTAGGGGGACATCGGGAGTACGGGGAGTTTCGGCGGGCGGTGGAATTCGGCGGAATCAGGGGATCGGCGGGGTACGAGTCGGTGGAATTCAGAGGTCGCGGATGAGTTCCGCAATACCCCGATTTCCGGGACATGGGACGTCCTACCTCTGTGGCTGAATCTGAACCAGGGCCGGTCGACTGTCAAGGTTTTCGGGGCGGCGTCGGCGCGCCTTCGAGCGTTTCGCCGGACAGGCCAGGACCACGGCCGATATCCGCCGGTGTCCGCGTGCGCCCGCACCCAGCATGGGTGACATGAGCGATCAGTACGAGATACGGGCCATCGACCCGCACACCCTGGAGGAACTGCGCGTCCGCGACGACGCGGGCAACGCGCCGCGCCCCGTCACCGAGGACGGCGAGGGCGGCAGCCCGCTGCGCTGTTGTCTGAGCCGCAGCAAGCCTGGCGAGAGCCTGGCCCTGGTGTCCTACGCGCCGCTGCGCCGCTGGGCGCGCGAGACGGCCGCCGAGCCGGGCCCGTACGACGAGGTCGGCCCGGTCTTCATCCACCTCGGCGACTGCGGAGGCTGGGCGGGCGACGCGTCCGGGGCCTTCCCCGACACCATGCGCGGCGCCCGCCGCGTCCTGCGCGCCTACACCGCCGAGGGCTCCATCCTGGGCGGCCGACTCATCGACGGCGAGGGCGCCGATGCCGACCTAACGATCGAGCAGGGCCTGGCCGAGCTGTACGAGAACCCGCAGGTGGCGGCGGTACACGTACGGGCGGTGGAGTTCGGCTGCTTCTTGGTGGAGACGCGGCGCGCGTGAGGGGGGCGGGGCGCGGACCGTACGGGCCGCACGCTCTGCGTGCCTTCGGGCATCAGGCGTCAGGCATCACTGTCAGACGTCAGGGCCGCACCGGGGCCAGCGCCCGGCGGGCGCGCTCGATCAGGGCTCGCGCCGCCGGGCCGGCGGCCCCCTCGCCGCGCCAGGCCAGGGCCAGACGGCCGCGCAATTCGGGGCCCGTGAAGGTGATCGTGTGCAGCGTCGCGCGGTGGTAGGCGGCGAGGGACCCGGGCAGGATCGCCACGCCGAGGCCCCGCTCGGCGAGCTGGGCCAGGACGTTGGGATCGCCCGCCTCGAAGGCGATGCGCGGCGCGAACCCCGCGGCGGCGCACGCCTCGTCGAGGCAGGTCCGCAGGCCCGTACCGCGCGGCAGGCTGATCAGCGGCTGGTCCCGCAGGACGTCGAAGGCGAGGCCGGTCCGTCCGGCGAGCGGATCGCCGTGGCTGACGACCGCGACGATCGGCTCGTCGGTGACGGTCTCGGTCGCGATGCCCTGCGGGGCGGGGCCGGCCAGCCCGATGACCGCGGTGTCGAGGCGGCCGGCCCGGAGCGCGGCGATCAGCCGGTCGGAGTTGTCCTCGATGAGGTTGATCTCGACGCCGGGGTGGTCCTCGTGGAAGTCGGCCAGCAGATCCGGCAGTCCGAGGGGCGCGCAGGACGTCACCATCCCCACGGCGACGCGGCCGCGCAGCAGCCCGGTGAGCTCGTCGACGGCGAACCGCGCGCCGGCGACGGCGGCGAGCGCGGCGCGCGCGTACGGAAGGACGGCGGCGCCCGCCTCGGTCGGGCGCACCGTGCGTCCCGAGCGGTCCAGCAGTTCCTGGCCCAGTTCCCGTTCGAGCTGCCTGACCTGGGCGCTCACCCCAGGCTGCGCTACGTGCAGCTTGGCCGCGGCCCTGGTGAAGCTCGCCTCCTCGACGACGGTCACGAGGTACTCCAACTGCCGCAGCTCCATAAGCGCTGATTCTAGCTGGCAGACGATCCAGCTCTTGGACTTCTGGCTGCCGGTGGCCGACCGTTGACCTATCAACCGGCTGCACCTCTCAACCGGTTGCACCTCAAGGAACCTCAAGGAGACGCCCATGACCACCGCACGCGAAACCGCCGCCCACCCCGAGGACCTGGCCCGGATGTTCGTGGAGCGGGCGAACGCGGGTGACGTCGAAGGGGTCGCGGCGCTCTACGAGCCCGACGCGGTGCTCGCCTTCCCGCCCGGCGGTCAGACCGTGGGGCGCGACGCGATCCGCGCGGTCCTCGAACGGCTGCTCGCGCCGCGCCCGCACTTCGAGCTGGAGGAGCCCCTGCCCACCGTGTTCAACGGCGACCTCGCCCTTACTTCGACCCGGGCGGCCGATGGCACAGGCGGCCGGGCCCAGGTGGCGCGCCGCCAGCGCGACGGCAGTTGGCTGCGCGTCCTCGACCGCCCCGAGGCGGGGTGAGCGGAATGCGCGGAGAACCCCTTCACCGCCTTCTACGAACGGGTGCGCCACGTGCCCGGCCGGCATACGCACACCCTGCCGACCGGCCACGACGTCATGGCCGAGGCGCCGGACACGCTCCTGGAGATCGTCCTCGGCACCGCGCCCCGGCCGGAGAGCGATCAACCGGGGAGCGATCGGCCGGAGAACGGTCGGCCGGGCAGGGGCGGCTGGGCAGGGGCGGCTGGGCAGGGGCGGCCGGGGCGCGAGGCGGTCCAGTAGCGTGGCCCCATGTTCGTACTGGAACTCACCTACACCGCCCCCATCGAGCGCATCGACGCCGCGTTGGAGGAGCACATCGCCTGGCTCGACGCGCATTACGCGTCCGGTGTCTTCATCGCCTCCGGCCGCAAGGTGCCGCGCGACGGCGGCATCATCCTGGCCGCCGGGGACGACCGCGCCAAGATGGCGGAGATCACCGCGAGCGACCCGTTCGTGGTGGCCGGGGTGTGCGAATACGAGATCACGCAGTTCGTGATGACGAAGACGGCTCAGGCGCTCGACGCGTACCGGCAGCAGCTGCCGTAACCCTCCGCGACACCCCGACGCGGCCTCCGCGGCTACCGGGCCGACAGCGCGAGCCGGCCGATCCGCCCCTGCTCCCCGGCCGCCCAGCAGCCGAGGTCGGGGGCGCAGTCGACGGTGTCGTACGAGCCGGAGTCGAACCCGTGCCAGGTGCGTCCGCCGTCCACGGTGATGTCGCTGCCGGCCGGGCCGACGGCGAGCGCGACGGTGCGGGTGTGCGGCAGCCAGGCAACGCCGGAACGGTACGCGGCCGGCGGCCGTGCGGACGGCGACCAGGTCGCGCCCGCGTCCCGGCTGACGGCGGCCGCCTTCGGGGACGGTTGCCCGGCTCGGTAGTCGCCGCCGACCACGATGCCGTGCGTACGGTCGCGGAAGGCGAGCGCGAAGGCGCCGCGCGCCGGGTCGCCCGCGGGCAGGGGGGTCTCGGCGACCGTCCAGGTGCGGCCCCGGTCGGCGGAGTGGAGGACGCGGGAGGCCGCCGCGCCGCCGGTGGCGATCCACGCGTCGCGGCTGCCGGCGGAGACCAGGCACTGGCCGCTCGCCGCGAACGCGGCCTCGCCCGGCCGGGCCGGGGGCATGCCGTCCGACGGCAGTACGCGCCACTCGCGGCCGCCGTCGTGCGTGGCGAGGACGCGGTACTTGCCGTCGACCGGGTCGCTGAGCGCGATGCCGTTGCGGCGGTCGAAGAAGGTCATGCAGTCGTAGAAGGCCCTGGGGTCGGCGTTACGGAAGCTCTCCGTCCAGGTAGCGCCGCCGTCCTCCGTGCGGAAGACGCGCGAGGCCGCGCCCTCGCCGATCGACAGCGCGACGGCGTGGCGGGCGTCGAACGCCTCGATGTCCCGGAACTCCAACTCGCCCGCGCCGGGCGGCGAGACATCGCGCCAGTGGCGTCCGCCGTCGAGCGTCCGCAGCACGATCCCCTTCGTTCCGGCCGCCCAGGCGGCGGAGCGGCTGACGGCGGCGAGCCCGCGCAGCCGCGCGTCCGTACCGCTCGGGGTGGCCCGCCAGGAGAGCGGGCCCGCTGTCCCGTTCCGGACGACGTCATCTGAGGCGGTCCGGGCGGGTGCGGCTTGGACAGGGCCCCCGGCACCTGCCGCCACCGCCGCCCCGCAGACCGCTGCGATCACTGCACGTCTCAATATCCCCATGGCCCTCATGGGCCGGGAAGCTAGCCGACGCCGGGTGCACCCGTCCATGGGCCGAAGGGCACGGCCGACGCACGCGGGGAAACCGCCGCGCTGCCTACTGGTACCAGCAGATCTTCACCTTCCAGTGGCCGAAGTGGTACCACTCGCAGTGCAGCGTGGGGGTGGGCTTCGGCGTGGGCGTAGGCGTCGGGGGCGTGGTGGTGGGCGGCACCGTGGTCGGAGGGGCCGTGGGGGTCGTGGGGTTCGTAGTAGGCGACGGCGTCCCGGTGGGGGTCGGCGGCCCCGTCGGGGTGGGCGCACCCGTGGGCGTGCCGGTTGGCGTCGGCTTCGGAGGCGCGCTCGACGGCGGGATCGTCGGCGCGGTCATCGTCGGCAGCGGCGTCACCGCGGAGTAGGAGGGCGCGGGGCCGGGCGGGGCCGGGGTGCGGCCGGGCTGCTCGCCGCTGCCGGAGGTCCGCTGCGCGGGCAGCCCGCCCACCCGCTCCTCTTCCCTGGAACTGTCGGTTCCGGAGCCACCGGTTCTGGAGCCGTCCGCGCTGCTGTTACCGCGGGAGCCACCGGCCCCGGCAGATCCATCGGCTCCGGAGGCCCCGTCCGTACCTCCCGTACCGTCTCCGTCGCCCGTACCGCCTGCGCTGCCTCCCCCGCCCTGCCCGGTCGCCGAGCTGGCCGCCGGGGCCGCCGCGCGCTTCTGTGGCAGAGGCCCCTGCCCGCCGGTCAGGGCGATGCCCGCCGCGACGGCGGCGCCCGCGACGGCCACCACGCCGATCCCGGCGACCGTGGCCGCGACCGGCCCGGCCTGCCCGACCTGGCCGCGCAGCAGGTGCCGTACGGACTTGGCCGCGCCCGCTCCGGTGGGCTGGCCGCCCTGTCCCGCGGCGGCGGCCGCGCCCGCCCCGGCCAGCGGGATCAGGAACTTCGCCGAGCCGCTCGCGAGCAGGGTCAGCAGCGCCGGACCGACAAGCGCGGGCAGCCTGGTGTTGGCCCGCGCCAGCAGGGCCATCCGGTTGCTGCAGTCGGGGCAGTCCGAGACGTGGGACTCCAGGCCGTTCGCCTGCTTCGCCGACGCCACGCCGCGTACGTGGGCGGGCATCCGCTCCCAGTGCCCTTCGCAGGACGCGCTCGACGGGGTGCCGGGCATGGACCGCAGGAACGCCTGGCGCATGCCCTCGCGGGCGCGGTGCAGCAGTACGGCCGTCGCCCCGCTGCCCGCGCCGATCTGCCGGCCCACGGCCTCCAGCGGCTGGTCTTCGGCCTCGGCCAGCCACAGGGCCTTGACCCAGCGGCGCGGCAGTTGTTCCATCACCTTGGCCAGCAGGTCGACGTAGGCGACGCGCTGCATCGGATCCTCGGCCGTACGGGGCTCCTCGGGCCAGGCGTGCCCGTCTTCCGGATCCTGCGGGATCTCGCGGTTCGCACGACCAACGGTGGTGGAGAGGTTTCTGACGGTGGTAGTGAGGTACGCGGGGACATTGTCGATGACGTGTCCGGCCCGCAGCCGGCGCCAGATCCGGAAGTGGGCCTCGGCCACGAGGTCCTCGGCGAGCCAGGAGTTGCCGGTGAGAGTACGCGCGTAGGCGACGAGTCTCGGGTGCTCCTGCTCGAACAGCCGCGTGTAGCCGTCCGCGTCCAGCGATATGGAACCGTCGGTCATGGTGAAACACCCCTGTCGGTGCCTCTCCTGGGGGCGGGAGTGCATGACAGGTCCGCCCGGTCTTGGAGGCATTGCATCGAGTTCGTAAGCGTAAAGGGGAAATATCCCATCCAATAATTGGGGGTGACACAGGTCACAACAGAATCGTGTGCACTGGCGTAATGAAGCGGCCGTCTAAGGGGTCGTAGAGACAAGACCCGCACCAAAAGCAAGGGAGCAGGCGTTGTCCACTGTCATCAATCAAGCCGTCCAGGTCCGCCTTATCGCGTCCGCACCGCTGGAGCGGGCGATCCCCGCCGGCCTGCGGTACGAGCCCGCCGACCCTTTCGCCGTACGCATCACCTTCCCGGCCACCGCGTCCCTCGACGGCGCGGAAGTGGCCTGGACCTTTGCTCGCGACCTGCTGGCGACCGGGCTGAACGAGCCGGTCGGCGCCGGTGATGTCCACGTTTGGCCGTGCGGCACGGACCGCACCGTACTGGAATTCCATGCCCTGGAGGGCATGGCCATGATTCAGATCGATACGACGGAACTGCGCCTCTTCCTGCGCCACTCCTACGAGTTGGTGCCCGCGGGGACCGAGAGCGGGCACCTCGATGTCGACAGCGATCTCGCGGCGCTGCTGCGGGACGCCTGACCTGATGGGCACGGCGATGACCTCGCTGACGACGGCGGCGCGCAATGTCGCCGCCGACCGGGCCACGCGCTCCGGCGGCGATCTGCACGCCGCGCGCGTCACCCGGTACGGGCTCCGGCTGCTGATCGGCGACGTGCGCGGCAAGGGGCCGCGTGCCGCCGCGGGCGCCGCGGCGCTGCTGAAGGCGTTCGACGCGGCCGCCGATGCGGCGCCCACGCTGTCCGCGCTGGCCGACGCCCTGGAGACGGCGCCCGCGTGCGAGGACGCGGCGAGCGCCGAATCAGCCGGAATACCGGAAGGGTCAGTCGTCGCGGGCCATACGGGTCATGCGGTCGACGCGGGCCATCCGGTCGACGCGAACTATGCGGGTCGTGCGGGCGGCACGGCCCATGGGCGCGACGCGCTCGGCACCGGGGGCATGGGCGGTGCGGGCCGGGTCGGACCCGGCCGGTCCGGCGACAGCGGCGAGCACTTCGCCACCGCCGTCCTCGCGCAGATCCCGGCCGACGGCGCGACGGTGCAACTGCTCAACCTCGGCCACCCCGCGCCCCTGTTGCTCGGCCCCCGGACCGTACGGCGCCTGGAGCCGAGGCGGCGCGGCCTGCCGCTCGGGCTGCGCGCGCTCAGCCCCGGCCCCGTGGCCACCGAGACGCTGCCGCTGCCCGTCGGCGCGACGCTGCTCCTGCTCACCGACGGCGTGACCGAGGCGCGCGACGCCCATGGCGTCTTCTACGACCCGGCCGCCCGCCTCGCCCGCTTCGGCGGCGCGGCCCCGGAGGAGCTGCTCGACCACCTCCTCCGTGACGTCCGATGGCATGTCGGCGGTCCGCCGTCCGACGACATGGCGCTGCTCGCGGTACGCCGGAGCCCCTCCCTGCACTGCCCGGTCCGGGCCTGCGACCGGCCCCCGCGCCGGGCGCTGGCGACCCCGTAGGCGGCGTCGCGGCACCCGGCCCCAGGGCCGCCCCTGCCCTCGGCCCTCCCCTGCCCGCCGGACTGGACGGGCTGGACGGGCTGGACGGGCTACTCGGCTATGCCCCCATGCGCCCGAGCCGGGTCATATTGGAGGTCGCCCTTGAAGACCGCTTCGTAGCCCCGCAGCAGTTCCTTCCTCTTCGTGCCGGGCGGCGCGGGCGTTTCGCATGGTCGGATTCCCCCCTGGAACGACGAACGTGAACAGACATGCTGTGCTGCCGCGAGCGCGCCAAGTCAGCCGCGGATCGGCCGACTTGAAGCGCGCCCCACGGGTCGGGGCCGCCCGGCGCCTCAGTGGCCCGTGGCGCCGTCGATCCGCTCCCGCAGCAGGTCGGCGTGGCCGTTGTGGCGCGCGTACTCGGCGATCATGTTCACGAGTATCCGGCGGAGCGAGATGGGCTCGCCGGTGCGTCGGCGGATGCCGGTCACGTCGAGGGACGCCGCCTCGGCGACGATCTCGCGGGCCCATTCGCACTCCGCGCGCCATACCGCGAAGGCCACGGTGGCATCGCCGTCGAGGTCGTCGAAGTCCTGGTTCGGTTCGTCGTCGGAGTAGTAGAGCTGAGGCACCCGCTCCCCGGCGAACTGGATCCGGAACCACCAGCGTTCGACCGCGGCGAGGTGCCGGACCAGCCCGTGCAGGCTCAGCCCGGACGGCGGGATGGCCTTCTCCGACAGCCGGTCCACCGGTACGCCGGAGCACTTGAGTTGGAAAGTCGCGCGGTGCCAGTCGAGCGACGACGTGAGCGCGGTGCGCTCGTCGCCGGTGAGCGGCGGCTCCGTCCGCGCGCCGTCGCCCCAGGTCCGCGCGTAATTCTCGACGTTTTCGACGGGAATCTCAGTCATGGTCCGAGCGTGCCAGAGACCACTGACAATTCCCCTCGGCCGCCGCCCGCCACCGCCCGCGCCCGGCCGCGCACTTGGGGTCCGTCAGGCCGTGACCGGCAGGGAACCGGCGGCGAGCAGGGCGAGGAGCAGGAACCCGGCGGCGGTGCGATAGACCATGAAACCGCCGAAGGTGTGCGCCGCGATGAACCGCATGAACCAGGTCAGCGCCGCGTACCCGACCGCCCCCGCCACGGCCGCCGCGAACAGGGCCGTCGCCACCGCGCCCGGCGCGTACCCGCCGCTGTGCGCGGCAGCCCCGCGCACCAGCCCGTACGCCCCGGAGCCGAGCACGGCGGGGACGGCGAGGAGCAGCGAGTAGCGCACCGCCGCCACCCGCCCGAACCCCGCGAACAGCGCGGCCGCCAGGCTGCCGCCCGTACGCGACGCTCCCGGCAGCAGCGCCAGGGTCTGCGCGAGGCCGATGAGGACGGTGTCGCGCCACCGCGGCTCGGGCGCGGCGCGGTCGCCCCGCGCCCAGTGGTCGGCGATCGCGAGGAGCACGCCCAGGGCGATGAGACCGAGTGCGACGAGCCGCAGGTCGTGGAAGGCGGGCGCGATCGTGTCGTGGAGCGCCGGGCCGAGCACGGCGATGGGGACGCTGCCGACGGCGATGCTCCACCCGAGGCGGGCGCCGGGGTCCGCGCGTGCGGCGGGCCGTACGAGCGAACGCCCCCACGCCCGCGCCATCGCGCCGAGGTCACGCCGGAAATAGACCAGTACGGCGGCTTCCGCGCCCAGTTGGGTCGCCGCGGCGAACGCCCCGCCGGGGGCGGGCCACCCCGTGAGCGCCGAGGCGATCCGCAGATGCGCGCTGGACGAGACGGGCAGGAACTCGGTGAGCCCCCGCACCGCCCCGAAGGCCGCCGCGTGCAACAGGTTCACGAACCGGCCTCCGGCCGTATGCCGCCGTCACCGCTCACCCCGGCTCTCCGCAGGCCCCGGGGCCCGGTCCGCCGAAGAGGCGGGGGAAGCGCGGGTTGGCGAGCGTGCCGCAGAAGCTCCCGGCGGCCGGCTGCCCGTGGAGCCGCAAGAAGGCCAGGCGGTCCTGCCCGACGACAGCGGCATCGGTCGCCGTCCGCCCGCCGCCGTGCTCTCCGGACCGCGTCAGCAGCCGTGCGACGACGCGGCCCCAATGCCCGGCCCTCTCCAGGCCGGCCGCCCGTTCGCCGGCCCGCCTCCGCAGAACGTCGCCCCGGAGCACCCGCACGCGCGCCCGTGCTCGCGCCCGCGGCAGAAGGACCGAACGCGCCCCGCCCCGCACTCCGGTCCCCCACCGAGCACCGCGCCAGACCGACCCGCCCCGCCGCCGAGCGAACAGCCGATCGACGACTCGACGCGTACGGAAAGCTCCGCTCGTACGGAGAGCTCCGCTCGTACGGGGAACTCGACGCGTACGGAGAACTCGGCTCGTACGGAGAGGTGTGACGCCCCTCCGGCCTGTACGTAGCCGCGGAAGCGCCCCGCGGCGCGCGCCCAGCCGCGCGACGGCTCCCCGGCGGGGCCCGCTCGCCCGTACGTCCGCCAACCGGCCCGCGGTCGCTCCGGCGCCGCGCTCCCTTCGGCGGGCGCTCTGCCGAGCGGCGCGTACGACGGTGCGGCGCTGCGCCGTGGCCGCCGCGCCGTCGACGGCGGCGCGGTAGGCGGTTCTTCCCTGGGCGGTGGGGCGGGCCCGGGGCGGCTCGGCTGCGGCGGCGCACCGGGGATCGTCCGGGTGGGGCGCGGTCCACCGGAGTACGGTGCCGCGCGGCGCGGCACCGCCGGGACGCGCCGGTGCCGCGCCGCGCGCACCGGCAGCACTGTCGCCGTCGCCACCGTTCGTACGGCGCCCAGTCCCCGCGCCGTCGGCGGCGGCCCGCGGGCGCGCGCCGTCGGCGTCCGGCGCACCGTTCCGGGCGGCGACGGCGGCCCGGAGTCTGGCGTAGGCGCGGTGCACGGCGCGGCGCCGCCGGGTGACGGCGAGTTCGGCGAAGAGGCGCTCGTAGCCGCGGGCGATCGGGGCGGGGTCGAAGCGGCGGGAGCCGTCGAGTGCGGCGGCGGCCATGGCGCGGCGGCGGGGCGCGTCGCCGATGAGGTCGAGGAGGGCGGAGGCGAGGGCCTGGCCGTCGCCCGTCGGCACGAGGAGCCCGTCGACGCCGTCGCGGATGATCTCGGCGGGGCCGTGCGGGCAGTCGGTGGAGACGACGGGGAGCCCGCACCGCATGGCCTCGATGATGGTCACGCCGAAGGATTCGGTCTCGGAGGCGAAGGCCGCGAGGGACGCCTGGGCGAACTCGGCCTCGATCGGGGCGTGCGGGCCCATGAGTTCGACGTGGCTGCGGAGGCCGAGCCCGGCGATGAGCAGTTCGAGGCGGTCGCGTTCCGCGCCGCCGCCGTAGATGCGCAGGCGCCAGTCGGGGCGTTTGGCGGCGACGGCCGAGAACGCCTCGATGAGGAGGTCGAACCGCTTGCCGCGGGCGAGTTGCCCGGCGGCCACGACGACCTTCGCGGTGCCGCCGGAGGGCGGGCCGGGCGGTTCGGGGACGCTGTCGGGCACGGCCAGGATCCGTACGCCCGGCAGCGCCATCCGCTCCCGGTAGGCGGCGGCGTCGGCGTCGGTGGTCGTGATGAGGGCGTCCAACGAGCGGTAGTTCCGGGCCAGTTCGCGTCGGAGCCGCTCGGGGTGGGCGTCGAGGGAGAGGTGTTCCTGTGCGATGCGCAGCGCCCGGCGGGGCCCGAAGCGGGCGAGGTGGATGTTGACGCTGGGGCGGGTGCCGATGATGACGTCGGCCGCGCAGCGGCGCAGGTAGTCCGCGGCCAGCCGCTCGGCGAGCCGGTTGTACGGGCCGAGGTGGCGCTCGGCGGCGAGGGGGGCCACCCCGGCCGCCCCAACTGCCCCGGCCGTCCCTGCTCCCTCGGCGTACGCGTCGTCGGGGCCGGCCTGGTCCGTGCCGCCCGGCGGCCGGAGGCCGGCCAGCGGCACGATCCGTACGCGCGGGTCGAGGGCGAGCCCCGGCTCGTCCCGGTGGCGGGTCATGGAGGCGATCTCCACCTGGTGCCGGTCGGCGAGGGCGGCCGCCAGGTTGAAGGTCGTGCGGTTGGCGCCCCCGATGCCGTAGGCGTTGTGCAGCAGGAATGCGATCTTCATGCGGTGTCTTTCCGGGGTCTGCCGAGCAGTCTGCGCGGTCGGGAGCCGCACCTGTGACCAGGCGATGAGGTGATCAGGAGCCCCGTACGGCCCGTCGGCCCGTCGGCGTGCTCCCGGCGCGGTGCTCACGGTGGCCGAGGCAGGTAAGCCGGCTGCGTGACCGCATTAAGAGCCGGGTAAGAGAAGCGGAACGAGCGGTGCGTACGGGACGGAGCGGACGGGGGCAGCGACGATGGGCCCGCGCCGCCTTGGCAGACTTGGCCCGGTGAATTACGCCGTGCTGCTCGCCGAGGACGACCGGGCCATCCGCCACGCGCTGGAGCGCGCCCTGGCGCTGGAGGGCTACCGCGTGACGGCGGTGGCCGACGGCGTGGAGGCGCTGGCCGCCGCGCACCGGAGCCGGCCGGACGTGATCGTGCTGGACGTGATGATGCCGGGCGTGGACGGGCTGGACGTGTGCCGGGTGCTGCGCGCCGAGGGCGACCGTACGCCGATCCTGATGCTGACGGCCCGCGTGGAGACGGCGCACCGGATCGCCGGGCTGGACGCGGGGGCGGACGACTATGTGGCCAAGCCGTTCGACGTGGACGAGGTGTTCGCGCGGCTGCGGGCGCTGCTGCGCCGGGTGGCGCCGGGCCCCACGGTCTCGGGCGCGGTGCCGGAGGTCGCGGACCTGCGGCTGGAGCCGTCGGCGCGGCGGGCGTGGCGGGCCGGGCGGGAACTGGAGCTGACCCGGACCGAGTACGACCTGCTGGAGCTGCTGGTCCGCAACGCGGGGATCGTGCTGGACCACTCGACCATCTACGACCGGATCTGGGGGTACGACTTCGGGCCGGGTTCGAAGAACCTCGCCGTCTACATCGGCTATCTGCGCCGCAAGGTCGATCTGCCGGAGCTGTCCCCGCTGATCCATACGGTGCGCGGGGTCGGCTACACCCTGCGGGCGTCCTGACCCGTGAGGCTGCGTCTGCGGCCGCGCCCCCGCCCGAGCCTGCGCACCGTCTTCGCCGCCTCGTTCGCGCTGGTGACGACGGTGGTCACGGGGCTGGTGGGCTTCCTCAGCTATGACGCGGCGGCGCATCTGGTGCGGGTCGACCAGCAGTCCGTCTTCCGGCAGGTGGTCCAGGACCTGCGCCGGCAGGTCACGCACAAGGCCCTCTTCCCCGCCGACTACGTGTCCGGGGACCCGGACCACGACGGTCCGCGGGACGATCTGATCCGCCCCACCCGTACCGTCGTCCAGGTGCTCGGGGCCCAGGGGCGGATAGCGGACACGGGGCAGCCGACGCTGCCGGTGTCCGCCACGGACCGGGCGTTGGCGGAGAACCGCCGGGCCGGGGTGGTCCGGTTCGTGGGCGGCGAGGTCGAGGGCGACGACTACCGCCAGGCCACGGTCTCGCTCGGCGGCGGCCGGGGCGCGGTGCAGGTCGCCCAGCAGCTCAGCGATACCGAGGATCTGCTCAACGACCTCCAGCAGCGCACCCTCCTGTTCGTGGCCGCGCTGATCGCCGCGTCCTCGATCGTCGGCTGGTGGCTGGCGCGCCGGATCACGGGCCGTCTGGTGCGGCTGACGGGCGTCGCCGAGGGCGTCGCGGCGACGGGGCGGCTCGACATGGAGGTGCCGGTCGGCGGGCAGGACGAGGTGGGGCGGCTGGGGCGGGCGTTCGACGACATGCTGGGGCGGCTCGCGCACTCGGAGGAGGACCAGCGCCGGCTGGTCCAGGACGCCGGGCACGAGTTGCGCACGCCGCTGACGTCGCTCCGTACGAACCTGTCCACCCTGCGCCGCTACGACCAGTTGCCGCCGCATGTCCGCGACGAGCTGCTGTCCGATCTCACGGACGAGGCGCGGGAGCTGACCGATCTGGTCAACGAGCTGGTGGAGCTGGCGGCCGGGCAGGGCGAGGCGGGGGACCCGGTGCCGGTGGCGCTGGGCGAGGCGGCCGAGCGGGCCGCCGCGTTGGCGCGCCGCCGCACGGGCCGTACGGTCACGGTGCGGACGGCGGCCCCGGCCACGGTGCTGGCCTGGCCGCCCGCCGTCCAGCGGGCGCTCTCCAACCTGCTGGAGAACGCCGCCAAGTTCGACCAGGACCGCGCCGATCCGCTGGAGATCGTGGTCTCGGGCGGGCGGGTGGACGTACGGGACCGGGGCCCCGGCCTCGACGAGGCGGACCTCCCGCACATCTTCGGCCGCTTCTACCGGGCCTCGACCGCGCGCACCCTGCCGGGCTCGGGGCTCGGCCTCGCCATCGTCCGCGAGGTCGCGGCGGTGCACGGCGGCACCGTGCACGCCGCGAACCGCGAGGGCGGCGGCGCAGAGATCGGCTTCACGCTGCCGATGACGCCCCCGGACCACCTGAGCCCGCCCGAACCCTCCTGAGGGGCGCCGGGCGGGCTCCGTGAGCTGCCGGGGGGCTCAGCCCAGGCCCGGCAGGCTGCGCAGTTCGCCGATCCGCAGCGCCTTCGCCAGCAGGACGAACAGGCCGGCCATGACCACTCCCCCGGCGGCCAGCGCCAGCACGGGAGCGCTGGAGACGTGGGCCGCGGCCAGACCGGCCGCTCCCGCGAGCACCGCGGCGAGCGTCAGCTTGCCGTACGTGCGGCAGAGCCGCTTCCCGTCGAGCCGCCCTTCCAGCCTGCGGCGCAGCAGGAGCGCGGTGATCAGGAGGCCGACGCCGTACGAGACGCCGTAGGCGGCGGCCATGCCGGTCACGGCCCAGCGCACGGGCAGCAGCTGGTGGCAGGCGGTGGCGAGGGCGACGTTGACGCCGGATATCCATACGGCCATCCAGAACGGCGTACGGGTGTCCTCGACGGCGTAGAACCCGCGGAGCAGCAGGTACTGCGCGGAGAACGGGATCAGGCCGAGGCCGAACGCCTGGAGCATGTTGCCCGCGGGCTCCGCCGAGGCCGCGTCCCCGCTGCCGTGGCCGATCAGCAGGGCCGCCAGCTGGGGCCCGAAGACCAGGAAGAAGAAGGCGGCGGGGACGATGACGACGCCGCTGACGCGCAGCGCGCGGGAGAGGTCGTCGCGCATGTCGTCGATCCGCTCTTCGGCGGCGGCACGCGTGAGGCGGGGGAGCAAGGCTGTGACCACTGAGACAGTTACAACTGCTTGGGGCAGGGTCCATATGTTCTGGGCGTAGAAATAGGCGGAGTTGCCCACTCCGCCCTGCGGGCTCTTCAGGTCGGCGGCGTTGGCGTAGTTCGTGACGACGGTCATGGCCACCTGGTTAACCAGGATGAATAGCAGGGTCCAGCGCGCGGCGACGGCGCTCCTGCGCAGCCCGGCCCCGCGCCAGTCGAACCGCGGCCGGAAGCGGAAGCCCGCCTCCCGTACGTAGGGGACCAGGGAGAGCGCCTGGAGCGCGATGCCGACCGTGGTGCCGATGCCCAGCAGCCGCACCTGGGCGGCCGTGATGTCCTGGACGCTGTCGGGCGCGGTGACGAAGCCGAGGTAGAGGCCGAACATGGCGATCAGGACGAGGTTGTTGAGCACCGGCGTCCACATCATCGCGCCGAATTTGCCCCGCGCGTTGAGGACCTGGCCGAGTATGCCGAACAGCCCGTAGAAGAAGATCTGCGGCAGCAGGAACCGCGCGAAGACCACGGTCAGCTCGTACGCCGCGTGCTGGTCCGGGGTGTCGCGCATATAGATGCTGACGATCTCCGGGGCCGCCCACACGGCGAGCGCCGTGCCCACCGCGAGCACGCACACTACGAGGGTGACCAGCCGCTGCTCGTACGCCCGCCCGCCGTCGGGCTGCTCAAGGCGGGCCCGTACGAGCTGCGGGACCAGCACCGCGTTGAGCGCCCCGCCCATGATCAGGAAGTAGAGGCTCGCGGGCACGGTGTTGGCCGTGGTGTACGTGCTGGCGAGCAGCCCCGATCCGAGCGCCGCCGCCTGGAGGAGGAGCCTGATCATCCCCGTCGCGCGGGAGATCACCGTGCCCACCGCCATCAGCGCGGACGAGCGCGCGAGCCCCTGCCCCTTGGGTTTTCCGTGCTTCATGCGGATCAACATACGGGGAGGCGCTGACAATTCAGTAATCTTGATCATGAAGCCGGGGACGCTCCGGCGCCGCGCCGACCGCGCCGCGGTCCCGCTACTCCGCGGCGACCTTCGCTCCGGCCGTGACCAGGCCCGCGGCCTCCTCGGCAGCGGAGGAGGAAACCGGCGACCGCTCCCGCGCCGGCCGGGGCACCGGAGTCTCCGCGTGCGTGCCGCCCGGTCCCTCCGGGCCCCGCGGCTCGTCCGCCCGCTCCGGTTCCTGCTTGCTGCCCTCGATGGTGAGCATGATCACGCCGGTCGCCGCGACCGCCGCGGCGGCGAGCGCCAGCAGGCCGCCCGGCAGCCCGTACCGGAACCGCTCCCCCATCGCCACTATCCCGACGGCCGCCGCGACGGCCGGATTGACGACCGTGGCCGTGGCGAGCGGCGCCGCGAGCCCCGCGCCCCGGTACGAGGCCTGCGAGAGCAGCAGCCCCGACACCGCCAGGACCACGACCGCCGCCAGGCTCGGCGCGAGGACCGACAGCGTCCCGCCGTCGGTCCAGCCCTCGGCGACGGTCTTGGTGAAGACGGACGCCATGCCGAAGACCGCGCCCGCCGCCACGGCCAGCGCCACGCCCCGGACGACCGGGCGGCGCATCCAGCGCGTCGCGAGCACCAGCAGCGCGGCCAGGACGAGCACGCCGACGGCGAGCACCGGGCGCTCGGCGGTGTCCAGGGACTCCCCGGGGCGCGCCTCGCCGGTCAGCGACATCAGCCCGGCCAGCCCCACGGAGGCCAGGATCGCGCCGCGCCAGCCCGCGGCGGCGACCCGGCGGCGGACGACGAGGGCGCCCATGGGGAGCGCGAAGACGATCGTGAGGGCCCCCAGCGGCTGCACCAGGCTCAGCGGCCCGTACGCCAGCGCCGCCACGTGCAGCGCGGCCCCGGCGCCGGTCAGGATCACCGCGCCCCACCAGCGAGGCTGGCCGAACGGAGCGTACGTACCGTGCGGGCCGGTGGCGGCTACGCGCTCCTGGACGATGGCTCCGGCCGCATAGCAGACGGCGGAGACCACGCAGAGCAGTACCGAGAGCACGAGTGGGCTCATGTCTCGCCTCGCCGGGTCCGTCGGTCAACGTTCATATCTCCAACAATGACGCGCGGCCGATGCTTCCTGCGTCGTCCGCACGGAGGGACTTGCCCCTACTCTTTCGGCAGTACGGAAGCGGGCCGCGACCCATCTTTAGTCCACTCGGAACCGTCCTCCGCTCGAATGATCATGGGGATTCCGGGGACCGCGGGCGCCCCCTAGGGATCACCCGGACCGGCCCCGGCGGCTTCCCCTCCGACGAGTCGCGCCCCACGCCCGTCGACCGAACGGCGGCGTACACCGTGTACGTGTGACCCGCGCCACTTAGGCTCTGCGTGAAACCGCCCCGCCGCCCCACCCCGCAGCCGCCCGCCCCATGTGACCCGTACACATCAACTCATGCGCGTATCCATACGTACGCGCACATCGACGCAGACGAGCCCGGAGGGACCCCATGCCGGAGCTGTTCATCGGCGGTCAGTGGACCGCGGCCGCCGCGGGCCGCACGCGCGAGATCCGCTGTCCCGCGGACGGCACGCTGGTGGCGACCGTGGACGAGGCGGGCCCCGAGGACGCGGCCGCCGCCGTGGCGGCCGCCCGCGAGGCGTTCGACCGCGGCCCCTGGCCCCGCACCCCGGCCGCCGAGCGCGGCCGGCTGCTGCTGCGCGTCGCGTGCCTGCTGGAACGCGACAAGGACGCGTTCGCCAGAGCCGAGTCCCTGGACACCGGGAAGCGGCTCGTGGAGAGCGAGTACGACATGGACGACATCGCGAACTGCTTCCGCTACTTCGGCAACCTGGGCGCCGCCGGCGGCGCCGACCGGGTCGTCGACGCCGGCAGCCCGGAGACCGACAGCCGCGTCGTCCACGAACCGGTCGGCGTCTGCTCGCTGATCACGCCCTGGAACTATCCGCTGCTCCAGACGGCCTGGAAGGTGGCCCCGGCGCTCGCCGCCGGCAACACCTTCGTCCTCAAGCCCAGCGAGCTGACCCCGCACACCGCGATCCTGCTGATGCGGGCGCTCACCGAGGCCGGGCTGCCGGAGGGCGCCGCCAACCTGGTGCTGGGCGCGGGGGCCGCCGCGGGCGCGCCCCTCACCTCGGACGAGCGGGTGGACCTCGTCTCCTTCACCGGCGGCCTGGCCACCGGGCGGCGCATCATGGCCGCCGCCGCGCCGACGGTGAAGAAGATCGCCCTGGAGCTGGGCGGCAAGAACCCCAACATCGTCTTCGCCGACGCCGACTTCGACACCGCCGTCGACTACGCGCTCATGGCGGTCTTCCTGCACTCCGGGCAGGTCTGCTCGGCCGGGGCGCGGCTGCTCGTCGAGGACGCCCTGCACGACGCGTTCGTCGACGAGGTGGTGCGCCGGGCGCGGGAGATCCGGCTCGGCGGCCCGTTCGACGAGCACGCGCGTACCGGCCCGCTGATCTCGGCCGCGCACCGGGACAAGGTCGAGGCGTACGTGGCGGCCGGACTGGCGGAGGGCGCGGTGCTGCGCCTGGGCGGCGCGCGCCCCGAGGACCCGGCGCTGAGCGGCGGCTTCTACTACCCGCCGACCGTCCTGGACGAGTGCGCGCCGGGGATGTCGGTGGTGCGCGACGAATCGTTCGGCCCGGTGCTCACCGTCGAGCGGTTCCGCGACGAGGAGGAGGCCGTCGCCCTCGCCAATGACACCGTCTACGGGCTGGCCGGGGCGGTCTGGACGCAGAGCGCCGAGCGCGCGCACCGGGTCGCCGAGCGGCTGCGGTGCGGCACCGTGTGGATCAACGACTTCCATCCGTACGTACCGCAGGCCGAGTGGGGCGGCATGAAGCAGTCGGGGGTGGGCCGGGAGCTGGGGCCGGCCGGGCTGGCGGAGTACCAGGAGGCCAAGCACATCTGGCGGAACACGGCGCCGCGCCCGCAGCGGTGGTTCGAGTGAACCCATCCGGCGGTACGTACGACGACTCATCCGACGCCCCGCACGGCCCCTCCCGCGACGCCGACCCCGACACCGGCCCCAACGCCGCCCGCGACTCCTCTCACGACGCCTCCCACGACGACGACTCGCTCGCCGAGCTCGGCTACCGTCCCGAGCTCAAGCGCACCCTGGGCAACTTCCACACCTTCGCCGCCGGCATCAGCTACATCTCCATCCTCACCGGCACCTTCCAGCTCTTCTACTTCGGTGTGAGCCACGGCGGCCCGGCCTACTGGTGGTCCTGGCCGATCGTCTTCTGCGGGCAGCTCACGGTGGCCCTGTGCTTCTGCGAGCTGGCCGCCCGCTACCCGGTCGCGGGCTCGGTCTACAACTGGGCGAAGAAACTCGGCGGCCCGCACGTCGGCTGGCTCGGCGGCTGGATGATGATGACCGCGACCATGGTGTCGCTCGCCGCCGTGGCCCTCGCGTACCAGGTCACGCTGCCGCAGATCTCCGGCTGGTTCCAGTTCGTCGGCGACGGCGCCGGGAAGACGGACGCCGCGGCCAACGCGGTACTGCTGGGCACCGTGCTCATCGCGTTCACGACCGTGGTCAACGCCTTCGGCGTCAAGCTCATGGCGCAGATCAACTCGGCGGGCGTCGCCATCGAGCTGGTCGCCGCCGTCGCGCTGATCGTGCTGCTGGCCGCGCACATCACCCGCGGCCCCGCCGCCGTGACCGAGACGAACGGGCTGGGCGGCGGCGGTTCGCTCGGCTACCTCGGCGCGTTCCTCACCGCCGCGCTGGCCTCCGCGTACGTCATGTACGGCTTCGACACGGCCTCCTCCCTCGGCGAGGAGTCCGTGGACCCCGGCCGCAACGCGCCCCGCGCGATCCTGCGGGCGCTCATCGCGTCGTTCCTGATCGGCGGGCTCATCCTGCTCTTCGCCCTGCTGGCCGTGCCGGACCTGCACGCGCGGGAGCTCTCCGTGGACGGCCTGCAGTACGTGGTGCTCAGCACCCTCGGCTCGACGGTCGGCCAGATCGTGCTGTGGTGCGTGGTCATCGCGATCACCGTGTGCGCGCTGGCCGTGCACACCGCGGGCATCCGGCTGGCGTTCGCGATGGCGCGGGACACCAATCTGCCCGCCGCCTCGCTGCTCGCCCGGGTCAGCCCGCGCTTCCAGACCCCGGTGCTGCCGGCGGTCGTCATCGGGATCATCGCGGTCGCCATCCTGGTGATCAATGTGAACCAGCCGCAGATCTTCTCGGTGATCACCAGCATCGCGATCATCATGATCTATCTGGCGTATCTGCTGGTCACCCTGCCGATGCTGGTCCAGCGGCTGCGCGGCCGGTGGGAGCCGGTCCGGGGCAAGTTCTCGCTCGGACGGTTCGGGCTGCCCGTCAACGTCCTGGCCGTGCTGTGGGGCGGCGCCATGTCGCTCAACCTCGCCTGGCCGCGGGCGGCGGTCTACAACGCGACCGGCCCGCAGCACTGGTATCTGCGCTGGGGCGCGTTCCTGTTCATCGGCGTGGTCGGCATCGGCGGCTTCGCCTACTACTGGTTCGTCCAGCGCGTACGTACGGGCGTGCTCGCCGGGCACGCCGCGGAGACGCCCGCCGAGCCACCCGCCCCCTGACCCGGAGTCTGGAGTACGGCCATGCCGCGAGAGAACCCTGTGGACCCGGCGCGCGACCCGGCCGACCGGGACGAGTTCGACTATGTCGTGGTCGGCGGCGGCACGGCCGGCGCGGTCGTCGCCGCGCGGCTCTCCGAGAACCGGGACGTCACCGTGTGCGTGCTGGAGGCCGGCCCGTCCGACGTCGGCGACGAGAACATCCTGCGGCTGGACAGGTGGATGGGGCTGCTGGAATCCGGCTACGACTGGGACTACCCGGTGGAGCCGCAGGAGAACGGCAACAGCTTCATGCGGCACGCCCGCGCCAAGGTGCTCGGCGGCTGCTCCTCGCACAACTCCTGCATCGCCTTCTGGGCCCCGGCCGAGGACCTCGACGAGTGGGCCGCGCAGGGCTGTACGGGCTGGGGCGCGGCGGACTGCTTCCCGCTCTACCGGCGGCTGGAGAGCAACGACGCGCCCGGCGACCACCACGGCCGTACGGGCCCGGTCACCATCCGCACGGTGCCGCCGCACGACCCGTGCGGCGCGGCGCTCCTCGCGGCCTGCACGGAAGCGGGCATCCCCACGACCCCGTTCAACACCGGAAAGACAGTGGTGCGCGGCGCGAACTGGTTCCAGATCAACGCCCGCGCGGACGGCACGCGCTCCTCCGCCTCGGTCTCGTATCTGCACCCGCTGCTGGGCGGCGGCCGGCCGAATCTAGAGGTGCGTACGGGGCTCCAGGCCAGGCGGCTCGTCCTGGCGGGCGACGGTGACGGCGACCGGCGGTGCACCGGGGTCGAGTACCTGGCGCCGGACCTGATCCGGACCCGTACGGTCGCGGCGCGGCGCGAGACCGTCGTCGCGTGCGGGGCCATCGACTCCCCGAAGCTGCTGATGCTCTCGGGCATCGGCCCGGCCGGGCACCTGCGCGAGACCGGGGTGGAGGTGCACGTCGACTCCCCCGCGGTCGGCTCCCGTCTCCAGGACCACCCGGAGGGCCTGGTCATGTGGGAGGCGCGGCGGCCCATGGTGACCCGTTCCACACAGTGGTGGGAGATCGGCGTCTTCGCCGACACCGAGCCGGGCCTGGACCGCCCGGACCTGATGTTCCACTACGGCTCGGTGCCGTTCGACATGAATACGTACCGGCACAACTATCCGACCTCGGAGAACGCCTTCTGCCTCACCCCGAACGTCACCCGCGCCCGCTCCCTGGGCACCGTACGGCTGCGGACCCGTGACTTCCGGGACAAGCCGCGGGTCGATCCGCGGTACTTCACGCACGAGCACGATGTGCGCGTGATGACGTACGGGCTGCGGCTCGCCCGCGCGATCGTCGCCCAGCCGCCGATGGCCGACTGGGCGGGCGCGGAGCTGGCCCCCGGCCCCGGCGCCGAGACCGACGAGGAGCTGCTGGACTATCTCCGCAAGACCCACAACACCGTCTACCACCCGGCGGGCACGGTCCGGATGGGCGCGGCGGACGACCCGGCGGCGGCCGTCGATCCGCGGCTGCGGGTCAAGGGGGTGCGGGGGCTGCGGGTCGCCGACGCGTCCGTCATGCCGTTTCTGCCGGCGGTCAATCCGTGCATCACGACGATGATGATCGGCGAGAAGTGCGCCGACATGGTGCGGGAGGACGCGCGGAGGGAGGGCTCCCGGAGGTAGGGGCTCCCGCTTCCGCTTCCGCCGTGGCTCTCCGTCGCGGCCTGCCCGACCGGCGTCCCCGGCCGAAGCGTCTCTTTGAGACAGTCGGCCCCAGGGAACGGCGTGAACCGACCGCGGGCCGTACGGCCGGGACACCCCGGCGACCTTCGGGTACCGTGCTCCGGCCGGGTCCCGCGCACGCGGCGGCCGGTTCCGGCCAACATGGGCTTTCGGCCAAGACCATTGTCCGGGCGCCGACTGGGGTAGTTACCATCGCTCGGCAGGTGGAGCATCGGTTTCGGCGGCTTCGAGGAGGACGCATGTCGCAGGACTCGCAACCCTCCAAGGCCCATGGCAGGCCACGCAAAAAGGGTCACAAGGACTATAAGGAACTACGTCGCGCGTCGGAAGCGCATCTGGCGCGTCTGGACCTGCCCGACGGGTGCACGATCGCCACGCTCACCGAGAAGCTGAGCCGGGACCGCGGCCGGCCCATCCAGCTCATGTCGGTCGCCCTGGGCGCGCAGAGCCCCTGCGGCATGTGGCTGGCCATGGACGACATGGACCTCATCGTCGTGGAGGCCAACGTCAGCGCGCTCCACCGGGACCACATCGTGGCGCATGAGCTCGCGCACATGCTGTGCTGCCACTCGGATGCCGCCGGGGCCGACTCGATGGGCATCGAGTCGTTCGTACCGCACCTCGACCCGCAGCGGGTACGGGACGTGCTCGGCCGCACCAGTTACACCACCGAGGAGGAACAGGCTGCGGAGATGGTCGCCTCGCTGATTCTGGAGCGCGTCACCCGGCCGCCGGTCGAGTCCGTCTGGGACGTGCCCTCCGATCACGCGGACGCCGTCGCCCGTATCGAGAACTCGTTGAATCCGCCGGACTGACCCGCGCACGACGCCTTGCGGCGCATCATCGATGGCAGTGTTGTGACGGCCCGGAGGACCTGTTGCTTGGTGTCAAGAGTGTCGTGTTCCCGGCGTGCGCCGCTCTCTGCGCGCTGGCCCTGCTCTACAAGCTCCGCGATGTGCGCCACCACCGGCGGGACCCGGCGCTCATCGCCCTGATCATCGCCTTCTCCTGCAAGGGGATCTCCTTCACCCTGTCCACCCCCACCGTCTCGGCGACCGTGGACCGCGCGCTGGGCGTCCCGAACCTCGGGGCGCTGGGCATCCACCTGCTGGGCGGCGTCTGCTCCAGCGCGGCCTTCCTGATCGCGATCGTCTACTGGGTCTACCCCCGCGAGGAGGCGGGCCGGCGGGCGCTGGTGCGGCTGGTGATCGCCGTGCTGTGCGCGGCGGCGATGCTGACGCTGTGGGGGGTGGCCGGATCCCAGACCCAGGGCCGCAGCGCACACTACCTCCTCCAGAACGCGCACCGCCCACTGGTCGCCGGATACCTCCTCCTCTACGTGAGCGCCTTCGGCTCCGGCATGGTCGAGATCATGCGCCTGTGCCGGCGGTACGGGCGGGTGGCCGGCCGGCAGTGGCTGCGACGCGGCCTGTTCAGTACGGGCATCGGCGCGGGGGCGTGCCTCATCTACTGCCTCAACCGCGCGGCGTCCCTGATCGCCGTCCAGTCGGGGCTGGAACCGCTCGACTGGGAGCTCCTGACGCCGGTCGCCAACGGCATCGGCATCTTCTTCCTGGTGGCGGGGCTCACCATGCCGTCCTGGGGTCCCCGGCTCTCGGACTGGCGGCGGCTGCTCGGCAACTTCCGGTCCTACCAGCGGCTGCATCCGCTGTGGCTGGCGCTGTACGGGGCGCTCCCGCACATCGCGCTCAGCCCGGAGCCGCCGACGCGGCTGGCCCGGCTCTCCCGTTTCGTGCCGCGCGACATCAACTACCGCCTCTACCGCAAGGTGATCGAGATCCAGGACGGGCTGCTCGTCCTGCGGCCGTACATGGAGCCCGCCGCCATGGCCGCGGCGGGCCGTGACGCCGAGCGGGCGGGCCTGTCGGGCGAGGACCTGCGCGCGACCGTGCACGCTACGGCCATACAGGCGGCGCTGCGCGCGAAGCGGGACAACGTGCCGGCCGGCGCGCATCCGGTGGTGCCGGAGCCGTCGTCGGCGAAGGAGGGCGACTACGCGGGGGAGGTGGCGTGGCTGCTGAGGGTGGCGAGGGCCTACAAGTCGCTGCCGCCGACCTCCCCGGCGGCCTCGGAGCCGCCCACAGACCGAACAGCTGACGAGACCCCCGCACCACCGGAGAACAGGAGCACGCGATGAGGTACCGCACGCTGGGAACCGACGGCCCGGAGGTGTCCGCGATCGGCCTCGGCTGCATGGGCATGTCCATCGCGTACGGGGTCCCCGACGAGGCGGAGTCCCAGCGGACCCTGGACCGGGCCGCCGAGCTGGGCATCACCTTGCTGGACACGGCGGACGCGTACGGGCGCGGGGCCAACGAGGAGCTGGTGGGCCGCTGGCTGGCCGGCGGCGCGCGGCGGCGCGACAAGGTGGTGCTGTCGACCAAGTTCGGGCTGCGCCACGACCCGGAGACGGGGCGCGTGGACGGCGTGGACACCTCGGCCGCGTACGTACCGCTGGCCTGCCACGCGTCGCTGCGCCGCCTGGGCACCGACCGCCTCGACCTCTATTACGTCCACCGCCGGGACCCCGGGGTCCCGATCGAGGAGACGGTGGGCGCGATGGCCGAGCTGGTGAAGGCGGGCAAGGTGCGCTATCTGGGGTTGAGCGAGGTGAACAGCAACACGCTCCGCAGGGCGCACGCCGAGCATCCGATCAGCGCGGTCCAGTTGGAGTACTCCCTGTTCACGCGAGACGTGGTGGAAGGCGAAATCCTGGACACGTGCCGCGAGTTGGGCATAGCGGTGGTCGCGTACTCCCCGCTGGGCCGCGGCATGCTGACGGGCGCCGTGACGTCCCGAGCCGCACTGGGCGAGAACGACAACCGCCGCCGCTGGCCCCGCTTCTCCGACGAGAACATCGACCGCAACCTGGCCCTGGTACGCGCCATCGGCAAGGTGGCGGACCAGATCGACTGCACCCCCACGCAGGCGGCCCTGGCCTGGCTCCTGGCCCAGGGCGACGACATCGTCCCCATCCCGGGCACCAAGCGCACCCGCTACCTGGAGGAGAACGCCGCCTCGGCGGACGTATCCCTGACGCCCGAACAGATCGCCCTGCTGCGCGCGACCGTCCCGGCCGACGCGGTAGCGGGCGGCCGCTACCCGGAACAGGCCCTGGCGAGACTGGGCCACTGATCCACTGGCGGAAAACCCCCGCCTGAACGCACGTACGGTAACCGAGGGTTGTGCCGGATTGGGGTGCCCAGTCTTCACCCTCACAAGCGGAAAGGGGCCTCACCCAGCGAGGGAACGCGTACGGGCGGCGAGCGTACGCGGTCCCGATCTGGACAGTACGCGCAGCATGTGGTCACGCTGGGTGAATTGAGCGCGGGGAATTCACGTCACCTGGAGGTGGCCGCGTATGACCGACATGACAGAACCACCGGAGGAAGCACACGAGTGGGAGAGGGAACCGGACTCCTCGGACAGCATGCGCACCTTCGGCGCGGTCGTCCAGGCCCTGCGCGAGCACGCGGGGCTGAGTCGGGTGGAGTTCGGCGGCATGGTGCGCTTCTCCCACCACACCGTCGCATCCGTCGAGTTGGGTCGGCGCATGCCGGACAAGGATTTCGTGGAACGGGCTGAGGGCGCACTGGGGAACACGAACGCCTTATGGAAAGCGGCGAGGCATCTGACGCGCCGACCGGGGCTGGCCGCGTGGTTCCGGGAGTGGGCGAGGCTGGAGAAGGTGGCGGCGACGCTGGGCACGTACGAATGCCGCCTGGTTCCGGGGCTGTTGCAGACGGAAGCGTATGCCCGAGCGGCTTTCGCGAACCGCATCCCTCCTCTGCCGGACGAGCAGACGGAGGCACAGGTGATTGCGCGCATGGAGCGTCAGCGGCTGCTCAAGGAGCGCCCCAACACCGAATTCAGCTTCATCATGGAAGAACACATCCTGCGACGCGGCCTCGGCGGCATCGAGGTCACGATCGGCCAGTTGGATCACATCCTGGACCTCGCCACATTGCGCAACACGTCGATCCAGGTCATGCCTACGTTCAGCCCTCGGCACGCGGGCCTCGACGGCCCGCTCTCTCTTCTGGAAACAGCTGACGGCAGACGGCTCGCATACTCCGAAGGCCAGGAGAACGGCCGGTTGATCGCCAGCCCGAAGGAGGCCGCCGTTCTGCACCAGCGGTATGCGACACTCCGTTCACCGGCCCTCAGCCCCCTGGATTCCGTGGGCCTGGTGGAGCGGATCAGAGGAGCGCTATGACCACGACGGAACCCACCTGGTTCAAGTCCAGCTACAGCGGCACCGCGGGCGACAACTGCATAGAGGTCGCCGTCACCGAACAGGCCGTCCGCGTAAGGGACTCCAAAGACACCACCCGACCCCACCTCACCATCGGCCCCCACGAGTGGGCGCAGTTCGTGCGGTACGCCGCCAAGAACTGACGGCCGCGCAATTGCACGGGGCTCCATTCCGGCCCACATCACCTGGGCTCCGTGGGCCTGGCGGCGCAGATCGGAGGAGGATCATGAACGTGACCGAACCGACCTGGTTCAAGTCCAGCTACAGCGGCACCGCGGGCGACAACTGCATAGAGGTCGCCGTCGCCGAACAGGCCGTCCGCGTAAGGGACTCCAAGGACACCACCCGACCCCACCTCACCATCGAGCCCCACGAGTGGGCGCAGTTCGTGCGCTACGCCGCCGCGAGTTAAAGGTCTGCCGCGCCGGACGCCTACTTGCGTACCCCCCTCGCCGATCGCGCCTCGCGGCGGGTAAAGTCCAAGCCCCTTTGGGACGTTTGGAGGACGCGTGAGCGGCACGGTCGAGCACAGGTTTGTCGAGGTCAACGGAGTCAGGCTGCACGTCGCCGAGCAGGGGCGGGGGCCGCTGGTCGTGTTGTTGCACGGGTTTCCCGAGAGTTGGTATTCGTGGCGGCATCAGTTCGGGCCGCTGGCGGATGCCGGGTATCGGGTGGTGGCTCCCGATCAGCGCGGGTATGCGCGCAGTGAACAGCCCGAGGGCGTCGAGTCGTACAACTTGCTGCATCTGACCGGCGATGTGGTGGGCCTGATCCACGCGCTGGGCGAGGAGCGGGCGGTGGTCGTCGGGCACGACTGGGGTGCGCCCGTGGCCTGGGCGACCGCGCTGCTGCGGCCGGATGTCGTACGGGGCGTGGCCGGGCTCAGCGTGCCGCCGGCGCCGCCTGCCGGGCTGGGGTCGCTGGAGGACAGCCGGGAGCAGTACGGCGACGGGTTCTATCAGCTCTACTTCCAGCAACAGGGCGTCGCGGACGCCGAGTTGGCTCGGGATCCCGCTTCCACGTTCCGCCGCATCCTGTACAGCGGGTCGGGCGACAACCCCGGCACCGAGGTGCCGCGGCCCTGGGTCATTCCCGATGGCGCTTCGCTGCTGGACACGATCCCGGAGCCGGAGCAGCTGCCCGGCTGGCTCACGCCGGACGACATCGAGGCGTTCGCGCGGGACTACGCCGAGCACGGGGACAGTGCTTTCACCGGGCCCCTCAACTGGTACCGCAACATTCAGCGCAACCACGAGTTGACGGCCGTCTTCCGTGGCCTGCGTATCGACGTGCCCGCGCTGTACGTCTACGGCGACCGGGACATGGTGACGTCCTTCCACGGCATGGAGGCGTACCTGAAGAACCTGACCGCGGTCGCGCCGAAGCTGCGCGGCAGCGTGCTGCTGCCCGGCTGCGGGCACTGGACCCAGCAGGAGCGGCCCGACGAGGTCAACGCGGCGCTGATCGACTTCCTGGGGAGTCTGCCGGAGCCCGGCACGTCCTGAGCCGTGCGCTGAGAACCCGCGGCCGGCTCCGGCCGCGGGTGGGGGGTGGCGACCGTGCGTTACAGAACTCCGGTGCGCAGCGCGAACGCCACGGCGTGGGTGCGGTTCTTGAGGTTGTGGCGGGCGACGAGCTGGTGGATGACGCTCTTTATGGTGCGTTCGGAACAGCCGATCCGGCCCGCCACCTCCTTGGTGCTCAGGCCGTCGGCCAGCAGCCTGAGCACATTGACCTCCCTGGGCCCGAGGCCCGCGACATTGAGCCCGTGCGGGATGAGGGCGTTGTCCCTGATCGCCTTGATCTGGCCGATCAGCCGTTGCTGCACCCCGTCGCCGCCGGGCTTCGAACAGCCGCGCGCGGCCGATACGACGGCGCGCGCGATGGCGTTGAAGCTGCTCTCCTTCCGGTAGAGCAGGCTGACCAGTCCGAGGCTGATCGCGCGGAGCATGGAGTGTTCCGGGAATTCGTTGGCCACGAGCACCACCGGGAGTCTGCGCCCTTCGCCTCCGCTCTCCCGGTGCACCCGCGCCACTCTGGTGAGCATGTCCCCGGTCACCTCGTTGGCCAGCACGAGCAGGACCTCGGCGGCGTGGCGCGAATCCAGGGAACGCGCGGAAATCTCGTCGTAAGAGTTCAAGCGCACGATGGCGCCTTCTTCGGTTATCGGGTCATCGGCGAGCACGGCTACGGCAATCGACATTCTCAAGGACTCCCCTTACGCGCGCCCTGCGCAATCCGCCCGTCGTCCCCTGCGGGCGGACGGCCCTCTGCGGAGGGCGGTGTCATAACACAAGGGGATAACTGTTCAACGGACATAAGACTGCACTCCCGGACACGCACGGATCACATGGTCCCGATCAACGTAACCCGATGGAATCCTGTATTCCATATACAGAGTGTCAAGTCTTGGCCCGAGAAGTCGCGTCAGGATGCCTATTTCCAGCCATCCCCCGCCACCCCTAACCGATGGGGACGCGGGGGCCGCGGCACCGCCGCGGCCCTCCATTCCCTACCCGGGAACGCGCCGTCCGGAAACTCGCTGTCCAGAAACTCACCGTCCGGTAAGCGACTCGATGACCGGTGTGAACTCCGTCATGGCCGACTCGTGCACGCTGACGTATGAGAAGCCGAAACGCTCCCGCCTCTCCAGCAGCTGTTCCGCGATCTCCTTCGCCGTTCCGATCAACACCGTTGGCGCGTCGGCGACCTGTTCCGCCGTCAGGTGCGGCATCCGGCGGCTCAGCGTCTCCGCCGCCTCCCGCCGCCGGTCCGTCACCGTCACGGCCTGGACCAGGATGTTGCGCTCGATCTCCCGGGCGCGGTCCCCGGCGGTCTTCTCGAAGTAGGCCACCCGCTCCGCGACCGTGTCCGCGTCAAGAAGCTGCAAGGTGCCGCGCGTCGCGCCGCGCTTGAGCACGGCCCCGGTGAACGCGACGATGTCGGCGTGGCGCGCGGCCAGCCCCAGCACTCTGTCGCCGTTGCCGCCGATGAGCAGGGGCGGCCGGGACGGCGGCTGGGTGTCCCCCAGTTCGCGGGGGTGGTCCAGCAGCCGCGTCAGCTCGGCGGCCGTCCGCTCCAATCCGTCCACCCGGCTGCCGGCCGTGCCCCATTCCACACCGGCCTTGTCGAACTCCGAACGCACATATCCGGTGCCCAGCCCCACTTCGAGCCGCCGGTCGGTGAGCCGGTCGGTTGTCATGACCTCGCGAGTCAGCAGAACCGGGTTCCAGAATGCGCTGTTCAGCACGAAGGTTGAAACTCGCACGCTTTCCGTCACCGCGGCCGCCGCGACCAGCGCGGGGAACGGGGCCTGCACCCCGAGATGGTCCGGAACGGTGAGCACGTCGAATCCGTGCGCCTCGGCGGCACGGCACTTGTCCGTCCACTCCTGATGGCTGGTGGCTGAATTCAGATTGACGCCGAACCGAAATTTCCTCATGTCTTCGCTCCGTTCCTTCCGGCCGGCCCGTCGGCACCCTGACCGAATACCGATTCCGGCAGCAGCGCCCGGAAATCGTTGAGGATTGCAGTGATTCCGTCCGCCAGACGCCCGGCGGCGTCGGCGCCGACCCGGTCGCCCCGGTAGGCCAAGGACCCCCGCAGGGCCGCGCCCCGTTCCGCGAACGTGATGGTCACCGGGAACTTGCTGGTCTCCGTGCGCCGCGCGACGAAATCCACGGGGCTCATCCGGGCGTCCCCCAGCCACCCTGACCAGTTGGACAGACTGACGCTGTTGAGCAGCACGTCCGCGTAGGGCGTCCGCCCCGGCGACCGTCTCGGCGCGAGACCGCGCACCACGTCCTCGAACGAGGCGGCCCGGTGCTCGAAGGCGTCGATGGTCTCTTCGCGCAGGGCGCGCAGCAGATCGGCGAGCGTCATGCCGGCAGTGCACCGGGAGCGGAGCACCAGCGTGTTCAGGCACGGCCCGATGACGTCCTGGAACGCGGACGGCCCGCGGTGGGCCACCGGGATGCCGAAGGTGAGGTCCGTGAGCCCGGTCCAGCGGTGCAGCGCGGCGGCGACCGCGGTCGCCTGAATCATGAAGGCGGAGACCTTCTCCGCACGCTGTACGGGCAGCAGCTCGGGCGCCACGCCGGGGTCGAGGTCCAGCCCCAGATTCCCCAACGGCTCAGCGATGGCAGGCGGATTGATGCCCAGTGAGCTCGGAGCGCCCTTCAACTGGCGGCACCAGTAGGCGACATCGTCAGCCGCGCCCGACCCCCCGTTCTCGGCAGCCACCAGATCGCGGTACTGCTGCCGGGGCGGCGGCGGAACCGCGTCCGAGTCCACCGGCGCGTAGCAGCGCTCCAACTCCCTTACGAGGACCGGCACCGACTCGCCGTCGAGCACGAGATGGTGGACGCACAGCGACAGCACGTGACGCCGCGGACCGACGGTGAACAGCGCGGCGCGCAGCAGGCGTCCGTCTGCCGGGACGAGGGCGGACGCCGCCTCGTCGGCCCACGCGCCGAGCCGCGCCTCCCGCTCGGGCCCGGCCAGTGCGGTGAGGTCGGCCCGTTCGACGTCCGGGATCCACGGCGGGGTCACCTCCTGGAACAGCCGGCCGTCACGGTCCAGGAAGCGGGTGCGCAGGATCTCGTGCCGGGCGATCACGGCGGCGAGCGCGTCGCGCAGCGCCGCCGGGTCCAGCTCCCCGTCCACCTCCCAGGACAGCGGCACGTGGTACGTCGCGTGGACCGGGTCCAGGCGCTGGGCGAGCCAGATGCTCTCCTGGAACCCGGAGGCCGGGAAGGCGCCGTCTGGCTCCGGGCGCGCCGGGGCCGCGTCGGCCGGGGCGGGCGGTGCGTCAGCGGCGGCGGCGCGCTCGATGACGGCCGCCAGCTCGCCGAAGCCGGGGTGCGTGAAGAGGTCGCGGATCGACAGATCGACGCCGAAGCGCCTGCCGACCCGGGTCAGCAGCGTGGTCGCGAGCAAGGAGTGCCCGCCCAGTTCGAAGAAGGAGTCCTCGGCCGAGACCACCGGTACGCCCAGCACGCTCTGCCAGATCATGGCGAGCGCGACGGCGGTGGGCGAGGCGAGCCCGCGCACCGCCGGGGGCGACGGTGCTTGGGAGGGCGCCGTCGGGTCCGGGGCCGTCTCCTGCCGCCGGTCGGCGTCAGTGACCGTGGCCCGTACCGACCGGACCGGCGCTTCGGCCCCGGTCTCCGTGGGCGGCACGCTCACGGCCGGAAGCAGCGCCAGCCCCTCCCCCACGGTGCGGTGCGGGGCGGCGACCATGTCCGCGACGACGGCCAGGTGGTCCCGCGCCAGCGAGGCCAGCAGTTCCGGGCCGAGGGAGCCGTCGGAGTCCTTCCACAGCATGCGGCTGCCGTGGCTGTCCTCCATCAGCATGGCGGTGAGCCGGTAGTCGGGCACGTCCGTGAGCTCCAGCAGCCTCAGCTCGCACGGCGCGTCCCCGCCGTCGAACCGCAACCGCCCCACGTCCGGCCCGCCGCGCCAGGAGCCGTCCTCCTCGAAGTGCCCGAACTGGAGGTACTGGAAGACCACTTGATGCGTACGGTCGCGGCCCGCCGGGCCGGTCAGGTCCGCCGCCCGCAGGATCGCGGGCAGCGGCAGGTCCCCGTGGGCGGCCCCGGCCCGTACCCGCTCCCGCAGGTCGCGTGCCAGCTCCGCGTACGTACGGGAGCCGTCGATCCGTTGCCGGAACGGCAGGACGTTGACGAAGAAGCCGACGCGCCCGTCGAGGTCCGGGGCCGACCGCCCGTGGTAGGGGGCCGACGCGATGAGGTCGTCCGAGGCGGTGTGGCGGTGCAGCGTCACGAACAGCGCGGCGAACATGACGGTGAAGTAGGTGACGCCCAGTCGGCGCGCCAACGCCCGTACCTGGACCGACAGTTGCGGGTCTATGGGCTGCCGCAGCTGTCGATAGCCGTCCGCCTCGGCCCGTACGGGCAGTGGCCGGGCCGGCGCGTCGCCGCCGCTCAGAACGGCACACCAGTACTCCCGCAGCGGCTCGCCCCCGCCGCCGAGGGCCATGTCCCACGAGCGCTGGGCGTGGGCGATGTACGGGCCGAGGGCATCCGGCTCGCCGAGCCGCTCCCCGCCGTAGGCCCGGCGCAGCTCGTCCAGGAGCAGGGGGACCGAGGCGCCGTCGAGTACGAGGTGGTGGACGGTGAACAGCAGCAGCGTGCGGTCCGGCCCGTGCAGCACCTCGACCCGCGCCAACGGTCCGCGGTTCAGGTCGAAGGGGGCCCTTGCCGCCACGATGGCGTCGTAGCGCTCTTCGGTCACCGTGCGGACGGTGAAGGGCACGGGCTCCGCGTCGGCCCAGGACAGCCGGGTTCCGGTGCGGGTCTCGACGACGCGGGCCCGCAGCATGGGGTGACGCCGCGTCAGTTCGGTGACTGCCGCGCGCAGTCGCTCCGTGTCCAGGTCGCCGCCGACGTCGAGAGCCAGCGGGATGATGTGCTCCCACCGTTCGGGGTCGCGCTGCCAGGAGACCCACATGGCCTCCTGTACGGCGGACAGCGGGATCTCGTCGCGCGGCGCGGCCCACCCGGTGCCGCGGCCCCGCTGCGGCCGGTCGCGGGTCGTGTCGTCAGCCATGGGTCGTCCTCCAGGCGTGGGTCATGACGCTTGCGCGGTGAGCGCGCGCTTGTCGGTCTTGCCCGACGGGGTCAGCGGCAGCGCGGGCACCCGCACGAAGCGGCGGGGCACCATATGAGCGGGCAGCGACTCCCTGGCGCGGGCCGTGAGCCGTTCGGCCAGCACATCCTGCCCGCCGCTCCCGCCGTCGCCGTCGCCCTCGGCTTCGCGGTCGTCGGCGCCGGGGACCGGCGCGTAGAACGCCGTGAGCATGCGCTCGCCGATGCGGCTGGTGACCGCGAGGACCACGAGGTCCTGCACGCCCTCGGTGCCGTGCAGCGCGCTCTCGATCTCGCCGGTCTCGATGCGGTACCCGTTGATCTTCACCTGGTCGTCGGCCCGCCCCGCGAACTCCCAGGTGCCGTCCGGCAGGGCCACGGCCAGATCGCCGCTGCGGTAGTAGCGCCGGAACTCGCCCGTTCCCGCGAGGTCCAGGAGGGGGTACCGCTCCGCGGTCAGCTCCGGACGGCCGAGGTAGCCGATGGCCAACTGCGGTCCGGCCAGGCAGAGTTCTCCGATACGGCCGGGTGGGGTGTGACCGCCCCACTCGTCGAGCAGCACCACCTCGAACCCGTCGAGCGGGCGACCGATGTTCAGCTCGGGGTCGGGGATCACGCGCGCCGCCGTGGAACCGTCCGCCGACGCGTCGCGGGCCCCCTCCGGCAGCGCGTCGATCTCGCTCTCGGGCAGCCGCCGACAGGTCGCGAGGACGGTGGTCTCGGTGATGCCGTACGAGTTGAAGAAGTCGGTCCCCGTGCCGTGCACGCGGCGCCAGGCGCGTACCGCCTCCAGGTCCACCGCCTCACCGCCGAAGTTGATGTAACGCAGCGCCAGGTCCGGCCGCTCGCCCGTCTCCTCAACCCGGGCCACCGCCGACCGCGAGAGGTAGCGGAACACCGAGGGAACCTGGTTGAGGACGGTGACGCGCTCGGCGACGACGAGGTCGAGCATCGCGTCGGGCGAGCGGGCTACCTCGGTCGGCACCACGACCAGCCGGGCGCCGTGGGCGAGCGCGCCCCACATCTCCCATACGGAGAAGTCGAAGCACGGGGAGTGGAACAGCGTCCACACATCGTCGCCGCGCAGGTCGAATACCTGGTCGCAGGCGTCGAGCAGCGCCGTGACGTTGCGGTGGGAGACCACGACGCCCTTGGGGTCGCCGCTCGACCCGGACGTGTAGATCACGTAGGCCGGCGCGTCCGGGGCCGATTCCGCCGCCGGCTGCCCGGCCTGCGGCTCGGGAGCCCGCCGGCGGGCTTCCTCGACGTCGATGACGGTGGCGTCCGGCAGTACCGCCGAGGCGTCCTGATCGGCCACCACCAGATCGAGGGACGCGTCGCGCGCCATGTACCGCACCCGCTCCGGCGGATAGGCCGGGTCCAGCGGTACGTACGAGCAGCCGGCCTTCAGGACCGCGATGGCGGCGGCCACCACGTTGTTGCCGCGCCGCAGAAACAGCCCTATCCGGGCGCCGGGGGCGGGCCGCTGCCGGGCGATCGCAGCTGCCAAGCGATCCGACAGGTCATTGAGTTGTCGGTACGTCAGGGATTCCCGACCGTCCGTCACGGCTTGCGCGTCGGGGGTGCGCGCGGCCTGTTCCTCGAATATGCGATGCAGAGTGAGCTGTGCGAACACGTGCTGCTTTCCTCCTCGTTACGGACTCACTGCGGCTCGTTACGGCCCGGTGCGCTGATCCGACGGCTATGCGCGCAGGCTCAGGGGCCGCAGGTCGGTCCACACGGCGGTGATGTGGGACAGGCACTCGCTCTTGGAGCCGGACACGCCCACGGGCTCCCAGCCGTCGGGGGCCGCGCGGTCCTCGGGCCAGACGGAGTACTGGTCCTCGTGATTGCGGACCACGGCGTACCGGCGGTCGTCATCCTCGAACATGGGAAACGCGGTCCTCTCTGCTGAGCCGGGCGCCGGGTGCGGCGGCGCCGGTGTCTGTCCGTACGAGCGGGCCGGGCTGTTCCGGCCCTTCGGGTCCGGCGGTCCCGGCGAGTCCGAGCAGCGTGCCGCGCATCCGCGACAGCATCCCCGCTCCCTCGGGCGCCGTGAGGAAGAAGTGGTCACCGGGCGACTGGAGATGCGTGAAGCCGCCGGTGGTGAGCGGCTCCCAGGCCGCCACCTCGGCCTCGGACACGATGGTGTCCGCCGTGCCGCCGAACGCGCTGACGGGGATGGTCAGGGGCGGCCGCTCGCGGTACGCGTAGGTGTAGTCCAGTTCGAAGTCGGCGCGCAGGGCGGGCAGCGCCAGCGCTCTGATCTCCGGCCGGGCCAGCACCGCCGGTGACGTGCCGCCGAGCCGGTCGATGAAGGCGAGCAGGTCATGGTCCGTCAGGTCGTGTACGGACACGCGGGCGCTCCCCAGGTGAGGGGCCTTGTGCGCGGCCACCATGAGGGCGGCCGGGCAGCCACCGGGCAGGTCCCGCAGCCGGGCGGCCACCTCGTACGCGACGAGGGCGCCGAGGCTGTGCCCGAACAGGACGAGGGGGCGGTCGCACTCGGCGCGCACCACCTCGGCCAGCGCGTCGGCCAGGGGCTCCATGCGACGGTACGGCGGTTCACGCAACCTGCCGCCGCGTCCCGGCAGTTGGACGGCGCAGACCTCCACGTCCGAGGAGAACGCCGTCGACCACGGGTAGTACATGGATGCCGAGCTGCCCGCCCCCGGCAGGCACACCAGGCGCACCTTCGCGTCCGGGCGCGGCGGGAAGCGCAGCAGCCAGGGGCTCTTCACCGGACCTCCCGGGTGTCGGCCGCCGCGGAGTTCCGGTGGAGCGCGAGCGGAGCGGACTGCCGTATGTGGTCGGCGAGTTCACTGATCGTCGGGTGGTGGAAGACATCGCCGACGCGCAGGACGATCCCGGCCTCGCGGGCCCGGTGCACCATCTGGATGCTCTTGAGCGAGTCGCCGCCGACGGCGAAGAAGTCCTCGTCGACGTCGTCCTGCGGGCGGCCCAGCACCTGCGTCCAGATGTCGGCGAGCGTCCGCTCGACAGCGTCCCGGGGGCCCACGCGATCGTGCGCGGGGGTCGCGGCGGGCGCCGGCAGGGCCGCGCGGTCGACCTTGCCGCTCGCGTTGAGCGGCAGGGCGGGCAGGACCACGAGGTGGGCCGGGACCATGTAGCCGGGCAGCCGGTCGCGCAGGTCGGCGCGGAGCGCCGCCACGAAGGCTTCGTCGTCGCCCGAGCCGAAGCCGTCGCCCGAGCCGGAGCCGTCTCCAGCACCCGAGCCATCGCCCATGCCGAAGCCGTCTCCACCGCCGAAGCCATCGCTCACACCGGAGCCGTCGCCGGAGCCGTCCGCCGACGCCGCCCCCCGCCGTACGAGGTAGCCGACGAGTTCGGCCCCGGCGGCGCCCTCCGGGGCAGCCGTGGCGATCACGACCGCTTCCCGTACGCCCGGGTGGGCGCGGAGCACGTTCTCGATCTCGCCGGGCTCGACGCGCACGCCCCGCACCTTGACCTGGTGGTCGTTGCGGCCCAGGAAGTCCAGGCTCCCGTCGGCGCGCCAGCGCACCAGGTCGCCCGTGCGGTACAGACGCGCCCCCGGCGTCGCCGCGTAGGGATGCGGTACGAACCGGTCGGCGGTCAGGGCCGGCTGCCCCAGATAACCGCGGGCGAGCACCTCGCCGCCCAGGTACAGCTCGCCGGGCACGCCCACCGGAACCGGCCGCAGCTCGCGGTCGAGCACGTACGTCTCGGCCCCCGCGACGGGCCGCCCGATGGGGACCCGTACGTCCTCGGCGAGCTCCGCGCCCGCGGCCGGGGCCGCGCACTGCCACTCGGTCACCTCGACCGACGCCTCCGTGGGCCCGTACGCATTGTACAGCAGCATCGGAAGCCGCGCGAGGGCGCGGTCGTGTGTCGTACGGGGCAGTTCCTGGCCGCTGCAGAGCACGCGCCGCAGCGACGCGCAGCGGTCGAGGCCGGGCTCGTCGAGGAAGGCTTCCAGCAGCGGCGGCACGAAGTGCGCGGTGGTCACCCGCTCCCGCTGGATCAGCTCGACGAGGTAGGCGGGGTCGCGGTGCCCGCCCGGCGCGGCCACGACGAGGGTCGCGCCCGTCGTCAGCGGCCACAGCAGCTCCGTCACGGAGACGTCGAAGGTGCAGGGCGTCTTGTGCAGCACCCGGTCCGAGGGGCCGAGGCCGTGGGTGGCCTGGATGGAGCGGACGCGGTTGGCCAGGCCCCGGTGCGGGACGCCCACCGCTTTGGGCGCGCCCGTGGATCCGGAGGTGTGGATGACGTACGCGAGGTGATCGGGCCCGACGGGGCCGGCCGCCAGCGGCGTACCGTCCTGCGGCCCGCCCTGCGGACCGTCCTGCGATCCGCGCGTCCAGGCGAACGCGTCCACGGCCGTGACGGGCGCTCCGGCGTCGGCGAGGAGCGGCGCGAGCTCGCCGGTGGTGAGGAGGTGTGCCGCGCCGACCGCGCGCAGCATCTGTACGAGCCGGGCGGGCGGGTCCTCCGGGGACAGCGGCAGATAGGCGCTCCCGGCGGCCAGGACCGCCAGGGCGGATGTCACCAGGCCGGTGCCGCGCGGCAGGCAGACGGCGACGGGGGTGTCCGATCCCGCGCCGCGCTCCACCAGATGGCGGGCCAACTGCACCGCCCTACAGGCGAGTTCCGCGTAGCTCAGCCGGTCCCCTTCGAAGACGACCGCGGTGGCGTCGGGGGTGCGCCGCGCCTGCTGGTCGATCGCCTCGTGCACCGGACCGTCCCAGGCGTACGCGGCCGGACCCCGGCTCCACTGCCCGAGCAGCAGACCGGCCTCCTCCTCGTCCGTCAGGGAGAACCGGGACAGCGGCGTTCCGGGGTCGTCGAGCGCGGTGCGCAGGACGTGCCGGTACTGCCGGGCGATGCGCCGCACGGCTTCCGCGTCGAAGAGTTCGGTGCGGTAGCGGAAGATGCAGTCCGCGCCGTCGTCGTGCGGGCGGATCTCCAGCCAGAGGTCCGTGAAGGTGGTCCGCGGGCTCACGGGGAAGACGTCCGCGTCCACTCCGGCCAGGTCGGGCGTGGTCAGCGGCTGCTGTACCGCGAACATCGCCTGGAACAGCGGGTCGTGGCTCCGTTCGCGCTCCGGGCCCAGCTCCGTCACGATCCGCTCCAGCGGCACGTCCTGGCGGGGGAAGGCGTCCAGCGCGGCGCGCCGGACGCGGCGCAGCACCTCTTCGAAGGCGGGGTCGCCGGTCAGGTCGACGCGCAGCGGGAGGGTGTTGACGAACATGCCGATCAGCGGGGTGAGTTCGGAGCGGGCGCGCCCGGCGCTGGGGCTGCCGACGACGAGGTCCTCGGCGCCCGAGAGCCGGGAGAGCTGGAGCGCGAACACCGACAGCAGCACCATGAACGGCGTGGCCTTGTTGCGCTGCGCGGCGGTCCGTACCGCCTGCCAGGTCTCGTGACCGATCGTCATGGTGTGCGACGCCCCGTCGAATCCCTGCACGGCGGGGCGCGGGTAGGTGGTGGGGATCTCCAGCAGCGCGGGCGCGTCGGCCAGCCGGGTCCGCCAGTGGTCGAGTGCCTTCTCGGCCTCGGGTCCGGCGAGTTCGCGGTGCTGGCGGGCGGCGTAGTCGCCGAACTGGAGGGGCAGCGGCGCCAGGACCGGTTCGCGTCCGGCCGTTCGGGCCGCGTACAGCTCGGACAGCTCCTCGAAGAGGCGGGCCATGGACCAGCCGTCGCAGATGGTGTGGTGGCAGATGACGGCCAGGGCGTGGTCCCGCTCGCCGAGGCGTACTGCCAGGGTCTTGATGAGCGGCCCCCGCGCGAGGTCGAAGACCCGCTCGGTCTCCGCCTCGATGAGCGCGCGGGCCCGTTCGGTGCGCCCGGCCTCGGGTTCCCGCGTCAGGTCGGTGACGGACAGCGGGACCGTGAGGCCGGGTGCCACGTACTGCTGGGGCTCCCCCGCCGCGTCGGCCCGGAACACGGTGCGGAGCGCCTCGTGCCGGTCCACGATGCGGTTCAGGGACCAGTGCAGCGCCGGCAGGTCGAGTTCCCCGCGCAGCCGCAGGGCCGCGACCAGGTTGTAGGCGCTGTTGCCGGAGTCGAGCTGGTCGAGGAACCACAGCCGCCGCTGGGCGAAGGACGCGGGCAGGAGCTTCCCCGCGCGCGGGCCGTCCGCGCGTGCCTCGGATGCGGTGGGATCCGCCTGCTGGAGGATGGCCTGGTCGGTCATGCGAGCCCCCCGGCTTCGCCGCCGCCGCTCGCCTTCGCCGCCGCGTCGGCGGCGGCGAGGAGCTCCTCGACGGCGCGGGCGAGCCCGCCGACCGTCGGGGTCTCGAACACGTCCTCCAGCGGCAGGGCCACGCCGAAGGAGTTCTCGATGAGGGAGACGAGTTCGACGGCCGCGAGCGAGTCCCCGCCGTGCTCGAAGAAGTCCGGGTCGGTGACGTCCTCGGCGACGCCGAGGACCTGGCGGAAGAGGACGAGCAGGGCGGCGTCCACGTCCGCCGGGCCGTCCGCCGCGGGGTCGGCGGCGGGCGCGGCCGGGGCGTCCGAAACGCTTTCCGCCCTGGTCGCCGGCGCGGGCCGCACCAGGTGGGTCCGGCGCTCGAAGGGGTACGTGGGCAGCGGCACGCGGCGTCGGTCCGTACCGTCGTGCAGGCGGTCCCAGTCGATCGCCGTCCCGCCTCGCCACGCGCGGCCCACGGTGTCGAGCAGCGCGGCGAGGACGTTGCCGCCCTGCTGCTTCGGTCCGATCTCCACGAGGAGCCGGCCGTCTCCGCTCGGGGCCGTGGGGGTGTCGCCGCCCGCCGGCAGCCGTTCCCAGAAGCCGGGGTCGGCGGCTTCTCGCGGCATGACGGGCAGTCGGGAGGCGGGGTGCAGCCAGCTGACCTGCGGGGTCCGCCATTGGGCCGATTCGACCGCGTGGCGCAGGGCGGTCCCGCCCCGTGCCGTCGCCGCGGCGACGGCCAGTGCGTCGGCGAGCGGCACCGCTCCGGCCACGGTCGCGGCGGCCAGTGCGCCCATGCCGCTTCCCGTCACGGTCGCGGGGGTGACGCCGCAGTCCATGAGGGAGCGGGCGAGCGCGTACTCGACGGCGAAGCCGGTCACGTACTCCAGCTCCGGGGTCGGCGCGGCGTCGGGCTCGGTGTCCGTACGCGGCGTCAGCGCCCGCCGCGCGGCGGGGCCGAGGGACGCGGGCAGCGCCTGGCAGCACGCGTCGACCGCGTCCCGGAAGGCGGGGAGGGCCGCGTACAGGGGGCGGGCGTCACGGACGTACCGCGCGCCGCCGCCCGGGAGGGAGAAGTCGGCCGGAAGTTCACCGGCGGCGTCGCCGGTCGGTACGGCCGGGGCCGACAGCGCCTCGACCGCCTCCGCGTGGTCCGAGCAGACGACGTACCGGCGGTGTTCGAACGCGTGCCGGCCGACCTGGAGCGTCCGGGCGACGGCGGCGAGCGGCAGGTCGGGCTGGCGCCGCAGGTGTTCGGCCAGCCGCTCGGCGGCGGCGTCGAGCGCGGCGGGCGTCCGCGCCGAGAGGACGAGCAAGTGCGCGCCTTCCACGGCGAGTTGTGCGGCGGGCGCGGGAACGGGCGCCTCTTCCAGCACGACATGGGCGTTGGTGCCGCCGATGCCGAAGGAGCTGACGCCGGCGCGGCGCGGGAGCCGGGTGGTCTCCCACTTCCGGGTGCGGGTGGTGACGCTGAAGGGGCTGCTCGCGAAGTCGATGGCGGGGTTCGGCGCGGTGAAGTGCAGGGTGGCCGGGAGCGTGCGGTCCTCCAGGGCCAGCACGGTCTTGATGAGGCTCGCGACTCCGGCGGCGGTGTCGGTGTGCCCGATGTTCGTCTTGACCGAGCCCAGCCCCACGGTCCCGTCCGCGGCCGTCTCGTCCTCGGCGTACCCCTCGCGGAACGCCTGGGTCAGCGCGGTGACCTCGATGGGGTCGCCGACGGGGGTGCCCGTGCCGTGCGCTTCGACGTACGAGATGTCGGCGGGGTACACGTCGGCGGCGATGTGCGCCCGGCGGATGGCCTCCGCCTGGCCGCGTACGCCGGGGGCTGTGTAGCCCGCGCGCTCGCGCCCGTCGTTGGTGACGGCGGAGCCGCGGAGCACCGCGTGCACGTGGTCACCGTCCTCGATCGCGTCCCGCAGCCGCCGCAGGACGACGATCCCGGCGCCGTCGCCGCCGACGATGCCCCGCGCGTCGGCGGAGAACGTGCGGCAGTAGCCGTCGGCCGACAGGGTGCCGCCCTCGCGGTGGGGGTAGCCGAGGAGCGGGGCCCGTACGGTGACGCCGCCGGCCAGCGCCGTGTCGCACTCTCCCGCCAGCAGCGCCCGGCTCGCCTCGTGCACGGCGACCAGGGACGTCGAGCACGCGGTCATGACGGCGATGCTCGGGCCGGTGAGGCCGAGGAGGTACGACACGCGGGTGCACAGGTGCTCGGGGTCGTTGGCGAGGCTGAGGGCGAGGTCGTCGACGCCGGGGAAGCGGTCGGGCCGGGACCGTACGACGGAGGCGTAGCCGTTGCGGCCGGCCCCGGCGAACAGGCCCGTGGCGCCCGGCACCGCGCGCGGGTCGTACCCCGCCCGCTCCAGCGCCTCCCACGCGCATTCCAGGAAGATCCGGTGCTGGGGGTTGAGCAGGTCGGCGTCGCGGCCGGTGATGCCGAAGAACTCGGCGTCGAAGTCGCCGATGTTCTCCACGGCGCCGTGCCGTCGTACGTAGCGCGGGTCCTTGGTCCGCTCGGGGTCCTCGCCCCATTCCGCGAGTTCCGCGTCGGTCAGGGTCCGTACGCCGTCGACGCCGTTCACGACGTTGTGCCAGTACTCCTCCGGGGTCGTGGCTCCGGGGAAGCGGCAGGCCATGCCGACGACGGCTATGCGGGTGTCGTCGTCCTCGGCGAGGCGGTCGCTCGCATCGGGCCCGGCGTCGGGGTCGAGGTCGTTGATGTGCTCGGCGGTCACTGTCGTTCAGCCCTTCCGTGGGAGGTCCGCGTCCGCATGGCCGTCAGCCGGGCCGCGCCGCGGCGGCGTCCGGCGGTGCGCGCCTCGCCGCCGGCCCGGGCCGGGGTCTCGGCGCCGGTACGGGGCGGGGGCGGGGTTTCGGCGCCGGTCAGCTGCCGGGCGAGGGCGGCGATGGTCGGGTACGCGTAGAGGTCGGCGATCCGTACGGGGCCGCCCAGTTCCTCGGCGAGCCGGTCGCGGACCGACGCCAGCAGCAGCGAATGGCCGCCAACGTCGAAGAAGTTGTCGTCGGTCCCGAAGGAGTCGTGGCCGAGCGCCGCCGCCCATACGGCGCTGATGCGGCGCTCCAGGGGCGCTTCGGCGCGGCGGCGGGAGGCGGGCGGCGCGGCGAGTTCCAGGGCGTCCTGGGGCAGCGCCGTCCGGTCGATCTTGCCGTTGGGGGTGAGCGGCAGCGACGGCAGGGCGAGGTATCGGCGCGGGTGCATGTGGCGGGGCAGGCGCCGTGCCATGTGGTCGTGGAGCCCGGCGAGTTCGGGGGCCGGGGAGCCGTCGGCGGCCACCAGGTAGGCGACGAGTTCCGTGCCGGGGGACGCGTCCGGGGAGGCGGCGATCACGGCCGCTTCCCGTACGCCGGGGTGGGCGCGGAGCACGTTCTCGATCTCGCCGAGTTCGATGCGTACGCCCCGGATCTTGACCTGGTGGTCGTTGCGGCCCAGGAAGTCCAGGCTCCCGTCGGTCCGCCAGCGCACCAGGTCGCCCGTGCGGTACAAGCGTGCGCCCGGCGTCGTCGCGTAGGGATGCGGTACGAACCGGTCGGCGGTCAGGGCCGGCTGGCCGAGGTAGCCGCGGGCCAGGCCCGCGCCGCCCAGGTACAGCTCGCCGGGCACGCCCACCGGAACCGGCCGCAGCTCGGCGTCGAAGACGTACGCCTCGGTGCCGGCGACCGGCCGTCCGATGCCGGGGAGCGCTCCGCGCGCCTCGCCGGCCGCCGCTTCCCCGCCCGCCGCCGTGACCGCTCCCGAGGCGGCGATGACCGTGTTCTCGGTGGGGCCATAGTTGTTGACGAGTCGGAAGGGCAGCGGGTGGTCGCCGGTTCCATGCAGCCGGTCGCCGCCGGTGTGCACGGTCCGCAGCGCCGAACCGGCGGGCCACGGGGTGCCGATCATCCGCTCCAGGAGCGGCGTCGGCAGGAAGGCGCTGGTGACCCCGTGTTCGGCGAGCCAGGCGCGGAGCGCGGACGGGTCCGGCACGGTCTCGGCGTCGGGTATCTCCAGGGTGGCGCCGGCGGTCAGGGCCGACCAGACCTCCCAGACGGAGGCGTCGAATCCGGGGGCGGCGATGAGCGTGCCGCGGTCGCCGGGTCCGAGGCCGAACTCCTCGCGGCTCCAGGTCACGAGGTTGGCGAGCGCGCGGTGCTCGACCATCACGCCCTTGGGGCGGCCGGTCGAGCCGGAGGTGTACATGACGTAGGCGAGATCGGCGGGCCCGGTCGGCGGGGCGGGCGGCGCCGCCGCTGCCGGGACGCGGACGCCGTCGAGGGTGAGGATGCCCGTACTCCTCGCGCCGCTGCCGCCGGCGAGCTCCCCGGCGTGCTCGGCGTCGGTCAGGGCGAGCAGCGGACGCGCCTCGTCGAGGATGGCGGCGAGCCGGGAGGCGGGGTGCGCGGGGTCGAGGGAGATGTACGCGGCGCCGCACTTGAGGACGGCCAATTGCGCGGTCACGAGCTCCGCGCCGCGCGGCAGGCAGACCGCCACGAGGGCGCCCGGTCCGGCGCCCGCCGCCAGCAGCCCGGCCGCTGTCTCGTCGGCGGCGCGGTCGAGCCCGGCGTAGGTGAGGGAGCCCTCGGCGGTCCGTACGGCGACGGCGTCGGGGCGGGCGCGGACCTGGTGCGCGAAGAGCTGGTCGACGCGCTCCCCCGTGGCCTCGCGCGCGCTGTCGGCCGCGCCGGACCAGTCGGTGAGCAGCGTCCGCTCCTCGTCGGCACCGAGCACGGGCAGCCGCCCGATCGGGCTCTCCGGCGCGGCGAGCGCGGCGGTCAGCAGGCGTACGTACCGCTGTCCGGTCAGCTCGGCGGTGCGGCCGTCGAAGACGTCCGTCTGGTAGCCCACCCATGCCTCGGCGCCGCCCTGCCGGCGCCACGCGAGGTGCAGCGCCATCTCGTACTTGGCGGTCTCCATCGGCAGCGGCAGCGGGGAGGAGTCGAGGCCGGGGAGGAGCGCGCCCGATTCGGGCAGGTCCTCGTAGGTGACCACGGTCTGGAACAGCGGGTGCCGGGACGTCGAGCGGTCCGGCTGCAGCTCCTCGACGAGCAGTTGGAAGGGCAGGTCCTGGTACTCGTGGCCGGCGAGGAAGGTGTCGCGCACCTGCTGTACGAGCGTGCTGAAGGCGGTGTCCGGCGCGCAGCGCACGCGCAGCGGCAGCATGTTCACGAACAGCCCGACGGTCCCCTCGACCTCCAGCTCCGTGCGGCCGCTCACCGGCACCCCGATGACCACGTCGGGCGTCGAGGCCATCCGGGACATCAGGACCGCGTAGGCGGCCAGCAGGGTGATGAACCGGGTGGAGCGGCAGCGGGAGGCGACGGCTTCGAGCCGCTGCCCGAGCCCGGACGGGACGGCGAACGGGCGGCCCTCGCCGTCGAAGCTCTGCGTCGCGGGGTGCGGCCGGTCGGTCGGCAGGGGCAGTTTGAGCTGCGCGCCGTCGAGTTCGGAGCGCCAGTAGTCCAGCGCCTCGCGGCTGCGCGGCCCGTCGAGGAGCCGCCGCTCGGCGGCCACGTACTCCTGGTACGAGCGTCCGGGCGCGGGGAGCGGGTCGGCGGCGGCGTCGCCCCCGTCCAGCGCGGCCTGGTACAGGGCGGACAGCTCGCGGTCGAGGACGCCGAGGGACCAGCCGTCGACCACGATGTGGTGGAAGGCGAGGACCAGCGCGTGGTCGTCGTCGGCGAGCCGGATCAGGTCCGCCCGGAACACGGGGCCGTCGGTCAGGTCGAAGGGGGCGAGGGCGGCGCGGGCCACGGCCTCGTGCATGGCGGCTTCCCGCGTCGCGGCGGGCGACCGGCTCAGGTCGGTCAGGGCCAGCGGCACGCTCCCCCGCGGGGCGATCCGCAGCACGGGCGCGCCGTCCACGGTGGGGAAGGAGGCGCGCAGCACGTCGTGCCGCGCGACCAGCCGGTCGAGGGCCCGCTGAAGGGCGGGTACGTCCAGAGGTCCGCGCAGGCGCGTGGCGCGCGGCACGTTGTACTCGTTGCCGTCGGGCCGTAACTGCCAGAGGAACCAGAGGCGTTGCTGGGCGGAGGAGAGCGCCGAGAGCGCTTCGGCGCTCATGTGGCGGCGCCGTTCTCGGGGGCGAGCGCGGCGGGGGCCTGCTCGTCGTGCCCCAGCTTCCGCAGCACGAATTCGGTGAGGTCGTCGACGGTGGGCCGCTCGAAGAAATCGGCCATCGGGACCTCGACGCGCAGCGTGCGCGAGATGCGGGCGATGGCCTGCGACGCCGTCAGCGAATGCCCGCCGAGCTCGAAGAAATTGTCGCCGTCGCCGAGTTCTTCGAGGCGGAGGACCTCTTTCCAGATCCGTCCGATCGTATTGCGCACGTCGTCGCGTGAGATGTGTTGCGTTGGCCGTGAGATGTGTTGCGTTGGCTCGGCCTCGGAAACCATGATGGCAAGACCCCTTCCGGCCCTGGCGGGTGCGGTGGTTTCCCGGCGTAGCGCGCGAAACCTCTGTCCTCGCCACAAGATGCAGGTCGGCGGGGAGGGGAGCCAAGCGGGGTACCCGAAGGGGAAGCGGCCGTTGCACTGTTGGGCAGTGAGGGGCCCGCCGGTCGGCGGCCCCCTCACTCGCTCCCGCTCGACGGCGGGATTCAGGAATCGGGAATCAGGGATTGGGAATCAGGGATTGGGAATCAGGGATCGGGGATCGGGGATCGGGAACCGGGAATCAATGACTCAGCCGGCTCAGCCGGCTCAGCCGGCTCACAGCGCGGCGTAGACAGCGTCGATCAGGCCGGATTTCCTCGGGTCGTTCAGTACGTGATGGCCCATCGCATTCATGGCGTACCCCATGCTCAGCCCCGCCTCGGGATCGCACATCCCGAAGGAACCGCCGAATCCGTCGACCCCGAAGGCACGCGGGTTGGGCCCGTAATTCCCCTCCTCGCCGCTCGGGAGGACGCCCAGTCCGAACTCGGACTCGCGACCGAGCGGAACACCGATCACCAGGTCGAGGCAGCGCCCCTGCCCCTGCCGCGCGAGGTCCGTCTGCTCGGCGCCGATCACGGCGGACCGGCCGGCGTAGGCGCCGTAGAGCTGCGCCAGCGAGAGCGCGGTGGCGTGCCCGTTGGCGGCGGGGATCTCGGCGCGCCGCCACCGCGCGGTGTTCGCGGCGTCGGCGCCGACTCCGGGGTTGGCGAGCGCGGCGAGGGCGATGGGGCCCAGCTCCGCGAAGACCTTCTCCATCTCGCTGCCCGGTGGCGGCGGCGCCTGCACCAGCGTCGCGACGCGGTCGTCGTCCCGCTGGGCGAGCCCTACGTGGAAGTCCGCGCCGAGGGGTCCGGCCAGCTCGGCGCGGATGAACTCCCCGACGGTCCTGCCCGATACCCGCCTGATGACCTCGCCGACCAGGTGCCCGTACGTCAGGGCGTGGTAGCCGGATACGGTCCCCGGCTCCCACAGCGGCTCGGCGGCGGCCAGCCGGGACGTCATGGTGTCCCAGTCGCAGAGGTCCTCCACGGTGACCGGCTCCCGCAGCCCGGCGAGCCCGGCCCGGTGGCTGAGCAGATACCGCACGGGCAACTCCTCCTTGCCGCCCGCCGCGAACTCGGGCCAGTACCGCGCCACCGGGGCGTCCAGGTCGAGCAGCCCGCGCTCGGCCAGCAGATGCGCGGCGAGCGCGACGACGCCCTTGGTGGAGGACCACACGTTCACCAGCGTCGAAGCGCTCCACGGAACGCTCCGCCCCGGATCCGCGTACCCGCCCCACACATCCACGACCACGGCCCCGTCAACCATCACCGCCACCCGCGCCCCGAGCTCCACCCCCTCGGCGAAGTGCCGCTCGAACACCTCCCGTACACCGCCGAACGCCGCGTCGCACTTGCCGTCGATCTCTACGGAGGACATCAGGCACCACACTCCTCACCCACGAGCCATGGCCACATTCCCACGCAACGTAATCGCCCTCGGTCACCCCAACAAGGAGGCGGGAGACCCGGCCCCACCGCGCCCGGCCCCACCGCGCCCGAGCGCCCGCGCCGACGGGCGACGCCCACCGCATGGACCGCACGGACCGGCCCATGCCATCGCCGTCTCGTCGCCGTCTCATCGCCCTCTCATCGCCCTCTCATCGCCCCGGAGCCTAGGGTTGTGTGGTGATCGACACGGCTGACTTCGACCTGGCGCCGTACGCCGGGATCGGCGGAGACATCGACATGGACGCGCTCGTCCGGCGCACCTATTGCAGTTGGCAGGAGGCCGGCTGGCGGTCGCTGCTGGTGCAGCGGTTCGTTCACGCGCGGGAGGCGGAGGAGTTTCCGCTGCCGGGGGTGGACGATCTGCATCTCGTGCTCTGCACGGGCGGGGAGGCGGAGATGCGGGTCCGGGCCGGGGGGAGGGCGTCCCGGCGGCGGTGGACGGCCGGGCGGCTGGAGCTGGTCGTGCCGGGGCGCTCCACCGTGCGCAGTTATCGGGCCGAGTCGACGCTGCACACCGTCCAGGTGCACATTCCGCGGGCGACCGTGGAGCGGGCCGCGGCCGAGATGGCGGTGCCGGCGCCGGACTTCGAGGCGCTGGCCGCCGGGCTGGGAGCGGGCGACGCGCTGGTCGAGCAGGTCGTACGGGCGCTGCCGGCGGCCGGCGGCGCGGGCGACGTGTACGCGGAGTCTGCCGCCGCCTTCCTCACCGCGCATCTGCTGGCCCACGGCCGCGGCCAACGCCCGCCGGGGCCCGAACGCACCGCGGTCCACCGCGGCATCGCCGTCATGCGCGAGAACTTGGCCCATCCGCTGACGCTCGCCGACGTCGCCGCCGAGGCGAACCTGAGCGTGTACCACTTCATCCGCGTGTTCCGCGAAGCCACCGGCGAGACGCCGCACCGGTATCTCACCCGGCTCCGCATCGAGCAGGCGCGCCGGTTGCTCGACGGGACCGGCCTCACCATCGGGCAGATCGCCGAACGCTGCGGGTTCGCCGCCCCCGGCAGCCTGTCCTCGGCCTTCCTGGCGCACGTCGGCGTCCGGCCGTCGGTCTACCGCAGGAACGCGTCGACAGATCGGCAATTCCGCGCATGTCCCCCGCCCGCCGAACCGTCCTAGCGTGGGGCAATGCCCTACACGCCCTGCACCTATTCCGTGACCGCGCATTCGCCCGCGAAGCCCGCCGCCGTCTTCGGCGTCCTCGTCGACGCGGCCACCTGGCCGGCGTGGTCGGCGATCGACGCCGTGGAGGCCGCGGACGGCGGCGTCCCCGAAGGCCCCCAACAGGTCGGCGACGTGCGCGTCTTCCGCACCGGCAAGGCGATCGCCCACGAGCGCATCGTCGAACTCGTCGCCGACCGGCGGTTCGTGTACGAGAACGAGAGCGGACCCTTCCGGTCCTACCGGGGCACCGTCGAACTCGCCGGGACGCCGCAAGGCGGCACCGACATCACCTGGTCGGCGGTCTTCGAGCCGAAGCCGCGTTTCTCGGGGCCGTTCTGGCGGTGGTACCTGACGCGCTTCATGCAGCGGATGGTCAACGGCCTGGCCGCCTATGCCGATGGGGGCGGGGGCGGAGGCGGGGACGAGGCCGGACGCCCATGATCGGCCGGCCCACGCCCGTAATCCCGTAGCCCGTAATTCCGCAGCCCGCAGCCCGCAGCCCGCAGCCCGCAGCCCGCAGCCCGTAAAGGATCCTCTCAGCCGTGGTGCTCCTCCAGCATCATGCGCGCCGCCGTCTCCCCCACCACGACGCACGGAGCCGTCGTATTGGCGAGCGTGACGTGCGGCAGCACAGCGGCGTCCGCGACGCGCAGCCCGGTGACGCCGTGCACCCTCAGCTGTCCGTCCACCACCGCCTCGCCGTCCGTGCCCATCCGGGCGGTGCCGCACTGGTGCCAGAACGTCTCGACCGCGTTGCGCAGGAACATCTCGACGTCGGCCCGGGTCGAGGTGGCGGGCGCCGCCTCGCGCTTGAGGTACGGGGCGAACTCGGCCGAGTTCCCGATCTCACGGGCCATGGCTATGCAGGCCAGCGCGGAGGCCACGTCCTCGGGGTCGGAGAGGAAGCGCGTGTCGACACGCGGGGCCAGTGTCGGGTCCGTACCCGCGAGGGAGACCTGGCCCTTGCTGCGCTGCCGCATGCCGGGGAGGAAGGTGACCGCCCGTTCCGGCAGCGGGTACTGGGCGGCGCTCTCGGGGGACACCGAGCCCGTGGGCGAGAGGTAGAGGAAGAATTCCGGCGCACCGGGCCGCGTCTCGTCCTCCCAGAAGCAGACCGCCTGGCTGCGCGTGGGCGGCGGCATCGGGATGTCGTGGGTCTCCCATACGCAGCCGAAGCGGATGTGGTCGTCCAGGTTCCGGCCCACGCCGGGCAGGTGCTGGACGACCGGGATGCCGAACGAGCGCAGCGCGGTCTCGTCGCCGACGCCGGACCGCAGCAGGACGGCCGGGGTGTTGACCGCGCCGGTGCTGAGCACGACCTCGTGCGCGGCGCGGAACCGCGTGACGCGGCCCTCGCTCACCGCCTCCACACCGACGGCGTTCCGGCCGTCGAACAGCACGCGGGCGATCGTCGTGTGCCGCAGCACGGTGAGGTTCGGCCGGTCGAGGTGGCCGGCGAGGTAGGAGCGGTACGGGCTCCGGCGCTCCCCGTCCTCGATGTTCTCATCGCGTACGGCGCAGCCGCGGGCGTGCTCCATGAGAGCGCCGTTCGCGCTGTCGAAGCGGGGGATGCCCGCCGCCTCGGCGGCGTCGAGCATGGTGGAGAACAAGGGGTGCACGTCCTGCGAGGGCCGTACGCTCACGGGTCCGCCGGTACCGCGCCGGCCGGGGTCGGGGGCGCCGTTCCAGTCCTCGATGCCCCGGTAGGTCTCCAGTACGCCGCGGTATCCCCAGCGCTCGTCGTCGGCACGAGTCGCGTAACCGTCCCAGTCGGTCTGGTGGCCGCGCGCCCACACCCCGGCGTTGACGCTGCCGCCGCCGCCCAGTCCGCGCCCCATCGAGTAGGCGAGGCGGCGCCCGTTCAGCTGCGGGTTGGGCTCCGTCACGAACTGCCAGTCCCGCTCCGTACCGAAGTTGGCGGGCCACAGGTCGGGGTCGCGTACGAATTCCGAGTCGTCGTCGCCGCCGCTCTCCAGGAGCAGCACGGTGACGGCCGGGTCGGCCGAGAGTCGCGCCGCGACTACGGATCCCGCGGAACCCGCCCCGCACACGATGAAGTCGAAGGCCGCGCCGTCGCCGCTGATCGGCCCGGCCGCGGGCCCGTCGGTGTCATGCATGAGAAAGACCTCCCTGAGTCCGGCGTGCCGGTACGCACCGACACCGGCGGCCGCGCCCCGCGCCGCCGGTGAGTCCAACGCACCCCTGGTTGCACATTCATCCTATGGGCGGATGATCATGTGCCATGCGGCTGCCTGGGCACCGCGGTGGCGAGGCGACGAGGCGACGGTGGGGGCAGCTCCGGAAACCCCGCCGGTCACCGGCAGCGGCCGGACCCCTGCCCCACCCCCTGCCCCAACCAGAATTTTGAATGATCATGCGTAGTAGTGCATACTCTTCCTATGTCCAAGGTTCTCACCTCACTGCCCACAGGCGAACGCGTCGGCATCGCCTTCTCCGGCGGCCTCGACACCTCCGTCGCCGTCGCCTGGATGCGCGACAAGGGTGCCGTCCCCTGCACCTACACCGCCGACATCGGCCAGTACGACGAGCCCGACATCGCTTCGGTGCCCGGCCGCGCCAAGACCTACGGCGCCGAGATCGCGCGCCTGGTCGACTGCCGCGCCGCGCTGGTCGAGGAGGGCCTCGCCGCGCTCGCCTGCGGCGCCTTCCACATCCGCTCCGGCGGGCGCGCCTACTTCAACACCACGCCGCTCGGCCGCGCCGTCACCGGCACGCTCCTGGTGCGGGCGATGCTGGAGGACGACGTCCAGATCTGGGGCGACGGTTCGACGTTCAAGGGCAACGACATCGAGCGGTTCTACCGCTACGGCCTGCTCGCCAACCCCCAGCTGCGGATCTACAAGCCGTGGCTGGACGCGGACTTCGTGTCCGAGCTCGGCGGGCGCAAGGAGATGTCGGAGTGGCTGGTCGCCCACGACCTGCCCTACCGGGACAGCACCGAGAAGGCGTACTCCACCGACGCCAACATCTGGGGCGCCACGCACGAGGCCAAGACCCTGGAGCACCTGGACACGGGCGTCGAGACGGTCGACCCGATCATGGGTGTGAAGTTCTGGGACCCGTCCGTCGAGATCGCCGCCGAGGACGTGACGATCGGCTTCGACCAGGGCCGCCCCGTGACGATCAACGGCAAGGAGTTCGCCTCCGCCGTCGACCTGGTGATGGAGGCCAACGCCGTCGGCGGCCGTCACGGCATGGGCATGTCCGACCAGATCGAGAACCGGATCATCGAGGCCAAGAGCCGCGGCATCTACGAGGCCCCCGGCATGGCCCTGCTGCACGCCGCGTACGAGCGCCTCGTCAACGCGATCCACAACGAGGACACCCTCGCCCAGTACCACAACGAGGGCCGGCGCCTCGGCCGCCTCATGTACGAGGGCCGCTGGCTGGACCCGCAGGCCCTGATGGTGCGCGAGTCGCTCCAGCGCTGGGTCGGCGCGGCCGTCACCGGCGAGGTCACGCTGCGGCTGCGGCGCGGTGAGGACTACTCGATCCTCGACACGACCGGCCCCGCCTTCAGCTACCACCCCGACAAGCTGTCGATGGAGCGCACCGAGGACGCGGCGTTCGGCCCGGTGGACCGGATCGGCCAGCTCACCATGCGCAACCTCGACATCGCCGACTCGCGCGCCCGGCTGGAGCAGTACGCGGGTCTGGGCATGGTCGGCACCGGCCAGGCCGCGCTCGTCGGCGCCGCCCAGGCGGCCTCGACCGGACTGATCGGCGCGATGCCGCAGGGCGGGGCCGAGGCCATCGCCTCGCGCGGCGCGGTCTCCGGCGACGAGGAACTGGAACTCCTCGACCGCGCGGCGATGGAGTTCGGCACGGACTGAGCACAGCCGCCCGGGCACAGGGCTCGGGCACAGCCGCTCGGGCACAGAAGCAGACAGCAGCAACCGGCCTTGTGTGCGGACCGCGAACGGTCGGCGCACAAGGCCGGAGGCTTCGGCGCCCGGCCTTCCTGCCTTCCTGCCTTCCAGCGGCGTCAAACGCAGCGCGCCGGGCGCGAACACGCTGACAAACGCACTCACGAACGCGAACCGGCCGACGGCGCGCGGAGCCGGGCCGGATCTGCCGCACGCACCGCCGCCTTCCCGTCCAGCCCCCACCCCTCCCCGTACGCCGCGTCGAAGGCCCCCTCCCCCAGCGCGGCCCGCCCCCGGCGGGTGAGGTCGCGGACCTGATGGTCCGTACGGTCGTGAGCGCCGCGCAGCCGGGACGCCGCGCCGAGCAGGACGGCGGATTCGCGATGCCGCCCGTACGCCCCGGCCAGCGCCGCCGCGTTCACCGCCACCAGCGACGTGATCGGCAGGTCGCCGGTCTCCAGCGCCGCCGCGTACGCCTTCGCCAGCGACCGCTCCGCGCCCACCGGATCGCCCAGTTCCAGGCAGAGCGCGGTCTTCCCCGTGCCGATCAGCACGAGCACGTGGCCGCCGGGGAACGGGGGCGCGTCGCGCAGGCCCAGCTCGGCCGCGTCGAGCAGTTCCCGCGCCCGGTCCAGGTCGCCGAGCCGCACCCGGAGGCGGGCCTCCCAGGCGTCGACCAGGAACAGCATCCCCGGCAGGGCCGCGCGCAGCGCCCGCTCCCGGGCCGAGTCGATCGTCGCGATCACCAGGTCGGTTTCGCCGCGCCGCAGGTACAGGTCGATCCAGCGCATATCGCCGAACACCTCGTCGTTCAGGCTCAGCGAGCCGAACTCGCGCTCCAGCGCACGGGCCCGGCGCAGATCGGCCAGCGCGCCGTCGAGGTCGTCGTCGTACTGCCGCAGCTGGGCGCGCATCGGCAGCGCGTTGGCCTGGCCCCAGCGGTCGCCGACCTCCCGGAAGCAGGCCAGGGCCGCCTCCACGTCGGTGCGCGTCCGCTCCAGCTCGCCCACGTTCTCGGCGAACCGGGCCCGGTACATGCGGGCCAGCCCGGAGAGCCACACGTCGTCGCCGCCGGCGAGCCGCTCGATGATCGCGGGCACGGTCTTCTCCCCCCGCAGGAACGTGAACGGGAGCGCGATGAGCACCCCGTACGGACCGGGCAGCTCCGGGTCCCCGAGCAGCCGGCCGGCCAGTTCCTCGATCTCGGCCTCGTCGGCCGCGGTTTCTTCGGGGGGCCTCCCCGACCAGTGACTGAGCCGATTGAGCAGGTGGATCGCACGGGCACAGTCGCGGTCGGACGACCGCACACGGCCGGACAGCGACAGCTCGGCGCCTGGAAGTCCGACGCCGGAGAGTTCAGCGCCGGGCAGCTCACGGCTCGACAGCTCGCCGCCAGGCGTCTCGCCGCCGGGCACCGCCAGCGCCTCGCCCAGCCAGTAGGCCGCGTCGGAGTGCCGGTCGAGCATCTGCCAGTACCAGGCCAGGTTCAGGGCGAGGGCGACCGCGCCGGAGGCGTCGCCGGTGTCGCACCGGCGGCGCAGCGCGGCCAGCGTGTTGTCGTACTCGGCACCGATGACGCGCATGGCGGCCGGCTGGCCGGGCCCGCGCAACTGCGGCTCGTACCCGGCCACCAGCTCGGCGAAGTAGCCGGCGGCCAGGTCGCGTACGGTCCCGAGCGCGCCCGTCGCGGCCAGGCGGTCGGCGCCGTACTCGCGCAGCGTCTCCAGCATGCGGTAGCGGCCCGGTTCGGGGGCGAGGTGCAGCAGCGACCGGTCGACGAGGGCGGCGAGGAGTTCGGGGATCTCGGCGGGCGGCACCGCGGTGCCGGCGCAGACCGCGGCGGCGGAGGCAGGGGTGACGCCGCCGGGCAGGACCGCGACACGCTCGGCGACCGTACGCTCGTACGCGCTCAGCAGGTCCCAGCTCCAGGCGATGACGGCGCGCAGCGTGCGGTGGCGGGGCAGCGCGGTGCGGCTGCCGGTGGTGAGCAGCCGGAAGCGGTCGGAGAGCCCGTCGGCCAGTTCGGGCAGCGACAGCGTACGCAGCCGGGCCGCGGCCAGTTCGAGGGCGAGCGGCATCCCGTCCAGGCCGCGGACCACGCGCCGGACGTCGTCCAGCGTCGTCCCGTCGGTCTCGAAGCCGGGGCGTACGGCCGCGGCCCGCTCGGTGAACAGGCGTACCGCAGCCGCCCGCCGGACCTCCTCGACGCCGTCGTCCGGGCCGGGCAGCGCGAGCGGGCCGAGCGGTACGAGCGCCTCGCCGTCGACCGCGAGGGGTTCGCGGCTGGTGGCGAGCGCGCGCAGCCCGGAGCAGCGGGACAGCAGAGCCGCGACCAGGCGGGCCACGGCGTCGATCAGGTGCTCGCAGTTGTCGACGAGCAGCAGGATCTCCCGGCCCCCGAGCTGGTCGGCGAGTATGTCCAGCTCGTCGCCCTCCGTCCGCGTCCGGGCCTCGAACCGCGCGCCGCCGCGCATCCCGATCCCGGCGAGCACGGCCGCGCCGACCTTCGCCGGCTCGGTGACGGAGGCCAGGTCGATCATCCACGCGCCGTCGCGGTACTCGTGACGGAGCCGGCGAGCGGCCTCGACGGCAAGACGCGTCTTCCCCGCGCCGCCGGGACCGAGCACGGTGACGAGACGCCCCGCAGCGAGCAGCGTCCCGATCCGGGCGAGGTCGTCATCGCGCCCGACGAAACTGGTCAGGGGTGCGGGTAGGTTGCTCGGCCCGGTGCTCGGGGGGACGGCGCTCAGCGCGGTGTCGGCGGTCGGGACGGGCCGCGTGCCTCCGGCGGTCGGGGCGGACCGGGCGGGTCGGGCGGGTTGGGCGGGTTGGGCGGGTCGGGCGCCGCCCGCGGCCCAGGCGCGCTGCTCGGTCCCGGCCGCCAGGGGCGGTACAGGCCGCTCACCGCGCAGCAGGCTCAGGTGACGTTCGCGGAGGGCGGTGCCCGGGTCGGTGCCGAGGGTGTCGGCCAGGGTCTCGCGGAATCGCTCGTACTGGGCGAGGGCCTCGGCCTGGCGGCCCTGGGCGGCGAGCGCGTCCATGAGGAGGGCTGCCGCCCGTTCATGGACGGGGTGCTCGGCGAGCAGGGCGGTCAGCCGGGCCGCGGCCGTGTCGGCCTGGCCCAGGGCCAGTTCGGCGTCGGCGAGGTCGGCGACGGCCTCGGCCGAGGCGTGGGCGAGCCGGGCCGCGGCGGCGGGCGCCACCGCGGCGACGGCCGGGGGCTCGGCGCCGGGACGGTCGCCCCACAGCGCCACGGCCTCGCCGAGCGCGGCCGCCGCGGCGTGCGGGTCACCGGCGCGCAGCCGCTCACGACCGGCGGCGGCGAGCTGCTCGAACCGCAGCGCGTCCACGTCGGCCGCGGCCGCCTCCAGCCGGTAGCCGCCCGCGGCCTGCGTGACGTCGCCGGCCGCGCCGAGGGCCCGGCGCAGCCGGGAGACGAGGGCCTGGAGGGCGTGGGCGGGGCCGGCCGGCGGGTCCTCGGCCCAGATCGCGTCGACCAGGACGCCCGGCTCGACCGTACGCCCGCCGGCGAGCGCCAGCCGTACGAACAGCCCCTGCAGCCTGGCCCCCCGAACCGGCAGGGCGACATCCCCGCGAGACGCCTGAAAGTCGCCGAGCAGCGTGACGCGAAGCCGCGTGTCCCCGTCCATCCCCTGATCCTCGCTCGCACGGCCGCGAGTACCCAAATCAGGGCGGTGGCCTTGACCAGGGCGGTGGCCTTGGCCGGCCGGTCAGCCGCCGTCGGCCCGGTAGGAGCCGAGCCGCTGTGAGCGCCGTGGGCGTGCGTGTGCGTGCGTGTGCGTGCCGTGTTCGTGCCGTGTGAGCGGCCCGCGTCAGTCTCTTAGAGCCCGACACCCCCGAGGCGGCCGACCGGAGCCAACCGGCCGGCCGGCCTCGCTCCGGAAGGAACCACCTCCATGAACAGCCCTGTGACCATCGTCGGCGCCGGACTGGGCGGCCTCACGCTGGCCCGCGTCCTGCACATCAACGGCATCCCGGCCACCGTCTACGAGGCCGATGCGTCGCCGAGCGCCCGCACGCAGGGCGGACTGCTCGACATCCACGACTACAACGGCCAACCCGCCCTGCGGGCAGCGGGCTTGACGGACGAGTTCCGCGGCATCATCCTGGACGGCCGCCAGGCGATGCGGATCCTCGACCGGAATGGAAACGTCCTCCTCGACAAGGCGGACGACGGTACGGGCGGACGCCCCGAGGTGCACCGCGGCGAACTGCGGCGCATCCTGCTCGAATCCCTCCCGGCCGGCACCGTCCGGTGGGGCCACAAGGTCGGCGCGGCCCGCCCCCTCGGCGGAGGCCGCCACGAACTGGCCTTCGCCGACGGCTCCACCGTCACCACGGATCTGCTGGTCGGCGCGGACGGCGCCTGGTCGCGGGTCCGCCCGCTGCTCTCCGACGCCGCACCCGAGTACACCGGGATGTCGTACGTCGAGACCTATCTCTTCGACGCCGACACCCGCCACCCCGAAACCGCTGACGCGGTCGGCAACGGGACGATGCTCGCGCTCGATCCGAGCGGAATGGAAATTCACGCGCACCGGGAATCGGCCGGAACAGTGCACGTCTATGTGACGCTGTCCAAGCCGCAGGACTGGTTCGCCGACATGGATTTCACCGGTGCCGACTCCGGTCCCGCCGGTCCCGATTCCCGTGCCGCTCTCACGCGGATAGCGGCCGAATTCGACGGCTGGGCGCCGGCGCTCACCGCGCTCATCACCGAAAGCGACACGACGCCCGTACTCCGCCCCCACAACGCGCTGCCGGGCGGACACCGCTGGGAGCGGATTCCGGGGGTGACCCTGCTCGGCGACGCCGCCCATCTGGCCGCTCAGGACGGAGAAGGCGCCAATTTCGCCATGCTGGACGCCGCCGAACTCGGCCAGGCCCTCGCCGCACACCCCGATGACGCCGAGGCCGCTCTCACCGAATACGAGGAGGCGATGTTCGCTCGCAGCGCCGCGGCCGCCGTCGCGTCCGAAGCGGCGAACAACGCCACGCTCCAAGACGCGATCGACTTCTTCACCCAGGACGAGCGGACCCGATGAACGACAGGAGTTCTCATGCATGACAAAACAACACCAGTGGACGTGGCGATCGTGGGCGCCGGCCCGGTCGGCCTCTTCCTGGCCCGCGAACTCGGCCTCGCGGGCTGCTCCGTCCTGGTACTCGAACGGGAACCGGAGCTCCATTCCCCGACGAAGGCGGTCCCGTTGGGAATGCGGGGCCTGTCCGCCGCGTCGGTGGAGGCGTTCTACCGCCGCGGAATGCTGCGCCAACTGCTGGCAGCCTCAGGCGTCCACGAGGACGCCGCCACGAACCTCGGCGGGACCGTCGCTGACCATGGCGAGACGGTGGGCACCAACCCCAACCCCGACCGCAACCGCAACCCCAACCCCGCCCCCGGCGCAGACGCCGACCAGCCGTCGCCCCCGCCGCACGCCGGCCACTTCGCCGGCATGATGCTCGATCCGGCCGACGTCGACATGACCGCACTGCCGTTCCGGCTGCCCGGCCCGGCGACGGACGGCCTGCTGACGCACCTCGAAGCCGTCGAGGGGCTGCTGTCCGAGCAGGCGGCGGCGCTCGGCGTGGAGATCAGGCGCGGCGTCGCGGTCACAGCCGTCGCCCAGGACGCCGAGGGCGTGACCGTACGGGCCGGTGAGCACGAGTACGCGGCCCGCTGGCTCGTCGGCTGCGACGGCGGACGCAGCACGGTGCGCGGGCTCGCGGACTTCGAATTCGTCGGCACCGAACCGCAGTTCACCGGATACGTCGTACTCGCCGCCATCGCCGACCCCGAGAAGCTGCGCCCCGGCTTCAATCTGACGCCGACGGGCATGTATCTGCGGACTTTCACGGAAGGGTACGTCGGCATGCTGGACTGCGACGGCGGCGCTTTCGACCGCTCGCAGCGGCCGACGCGCGAACACCTTCAGACCGTCCTGCGCCGTATTTCCGGCACCGACGTGACGCTGAGCGAAATCCATCTCGCCTCCACTTTCACCGACCGGGCGAAACAGACGACGACGTACCGGCGGGGCCGCGTACTGCTCGCGGGCGACGCCGCTCATATTCACTCCCCTCTCGGCGGGCAGGGGCTCAATCTCGGTCTCGGCGACGCCATGAATCTGGGGTGGAAACTCGCCGCGACCGTGCACGGGCACGCTCCGTACGGGCTTCTCGACACGTACACCCGCGAACGCCATCCGATCGGCGCGCAGGTGCTCGCCTGGTCGCGCGCCCAGGCGGCGGCCATGCGGCCCGACCCGCACGGCCAGGCGGTCCAAGGCGTGCTGCGCGATCTGCTCGCCACCCGTGACGGAACGACCTACGCCTTCAAGAAGGTCTCGGGGTACTCCCAGCGCTACGACCTCGGGGGCGGCCTCGGGGACAACCTCCCAGACGGCACCTCGGACGGCACCCCGGACGGAGCCCGGAACGGCACTCACAACGGCCACCCGCTGATCGGCCGTAGCGCCCCTGACCTGCGCCTTGAGGACGGCACGCGCCTCGGCGACCTGATGCGGGACGGGCGAGGCATTGCGCTGGACTTCAGCACCGACCAATGCCTGCACGGTTCCGCGTTGGGCTGGAAGAGCCGGATGCGGTACGTGGCCGGGTCGGCGCGCAATGACCTGGGGGTGGACGCCGTGCTCGTCCGGCCCGATGGCGTGGTGGCCTGGGTGGGGGACGGCGCCCCCGACCGTGAGGCGTTCGAGCGGGCGGCAGGCCGTTGGTTCGGCGTCCCGGACAGCTGAAGCGACAGGCCGCCCCTCCCGTAACCCATACGGAAATTCCGTCACATCGACTACTCCACATATTCCGCCTATTTCCGCAGAATCCCCCGAGCGAAATTCAGGAGCGCACATGACGATCACCCTCCGAGCGGGCAGCACCGTGATGGTCACCGGCGATTCGATCACCGACTGCCAACGGCTGGACAGCGAGGACCGGCTCGGTTTCGGCTATCCGCTGCGCATCGCGGGCGAGTGGGGGTTCCGGCACCCGGACCGGCCCGTGAAGTGGCTGAATTCCGGGGTCGCGGGCAACAAGGTGATGGACCTCGAAGCACGCTGGCAGACGGATGTGCTCGACGCACACCCGGACGTGGTGTCGATTCTCGTCGGCATCAATGACGTCGGCTGGCAGACCTACGACCCGGACGGCTATGCGATCACCGCGGACGAGTACGCGGCGGGCTACGACCGGCTGCTGGCGCCGCTGGCCGAGGCCGGCGCCGATCTGATCCTCATCGAACCGTTCCTCCTGCCGATCCCCCGCGTCCTGGAGGTGGTCGACAGCTACGTCGACGCGGAGGGGCAGCGGAAGTGGCGTGCGGACCTCGACCCCAAGATCCAGGCCGTACGCGAGCTGGCCCGCGCGTACGACGCGCATCTGCTCGCCGCCGACGGCCTGTTCGCCGAGGTCTCCGCGCCGACCGGGCCCGAGCACTGGGCCGCGGACGGCGTGCACCCGACTCCGGCCGGCCATGCCGCGCTCGCGGCGGCCTGGCTTCGCCTGGTGGCGTAACCAGGACGGGGGCCAGGACCGGGATCGGGATCGGGATCGGGGCCGGGGCCGGGGCCGGGGCCGGGGCCAGATCCGGGGCCAGGACCGGACCGGGACCAGGCCCGCGACCGGCCGGTCCGCCGCCCACCCGCCCGTATCGAGCGAACCGGGGAGGCAGCGGGGAGGCAGGTCGCCGTCCGCACTCATCGGGGCGGAGCGGAACCGACCCCTCCCCGCACGCATCACTCCTACCGAAGGAGGCATCATGCGATACGGGACCCATGCCGCGGTGGCCTTGGCGTTCACCGCCTCTCTGGTGACGGCGCCCGCGGCGTCGGCCGCGGCGCCACGGTGCGACACCAGACCCATCCACACGGCTCTGAAGGCGCTCGACGACGTAGGCGCCTCCGGGATCAGCGTGACGGTGAAGAGTCCGAACTGCGGCGTATGGAACGGCGGCGTCGGCCTCGCCGACCTCAAGACGGGCCGCGAGGTCGTCGGCGACGAGCACAGCCGGCTGGCCAGCAACACCAAGACGTGGACGGCTACGGTCGTGCTCCAGCTCGTCGGCGAGGGCAAGGTGAAGCTCGACGACTCCGTGGACCACTACCTGCCCGGCCTCATCCGCAACGATCACTACGACGGGCGCAAGATCACGGTCCGCCAGCTCCTCCAGCACACCAGCGGCCTGCCCGACTACCTGGAAGCGCCGTTCTGGGAGGACCTGGACGCGCACCGCTGGGATCACTTCGAGCCCTTGCGGACGGTCCAGCAGGCGCTGGCCCTGCCCCCGCCCGACGACCGGACCCGCGACGGCTTCTCCTACTCCAACACCAACTACAACCTGGCCGGCCTGATCGTCGCGAAGGTCACCGGCCGCGGCATCGGCACCGAGATCGAGCAGCGCATCATCAAGCCCCTCGGCCTGAAAGAGACCTACTGGCCCGGCGACCGGACCTCCCTCCCCGAACCCGACCTGCGCGGCTACGTGGACCGGGACGGAACCCTGGTGGACAGGACGGAGTGGAACACCTCCGCCGCCGACGCCTCGGGCGCGCTGGTCTCCACCGGCGCCGACACGACCGCCTTCTGGGCCGCGCTGCTGTCCGGGAAACTGCTGGCCCCGGCCCAGCTCGCCGAAATGAAACGGACCATTCCGGACGACGGCCCCTCCGGCGAGCGGTACGGCCTGGGCGTCGAGCGCTATGAGCACACACCGGGTTTCGTCACCTGGGGACACAGCGGCCATATGGAAAGCGGCCACAAAGTGCGGAACGCGGTCACCGACGACGGACAGCGGGCCGTGACCCTGCTGATCGGATCGGAGACATTCGACTCCGACAAGGTGGATTCCATCATCGGCAAGCTCATCCACGACCTGCGCTGACAAACCCCATGAGGGGGCGACCCCATGAGGGGGCGGCACATCACCTGGAGGGCCGGGCCGGCATGTGCCGTTCGAACCAGTCCATGGTGCGGGTGAGGAAGTCGGTCAGCGCCGGGAAGCTGCGCACGCCGTGCCCCTCCTCCGGGTAGATCACCAGGGCGGACTCGACGCCGTTGGCCCGTAGCGCCTGGTGGAACTCGCGGGCCTGGCCGGGCGGCGTGCAGCGGTCCTTCGCGCCGGCGACGACGAGGCAGGGCGTCCGCGCGCGGTGGGCGTGGAAGACGGGGCTCCGGGAGAAGGCGAGCGAGTCCGGCCGGGTGAGGTCGGCCTTGAGGAAGGAGTTGCCCCACTCGCCGATGTTGCTGGTCAGCGACTGGCTGTACCAGTCGGTGACGGGCGCGATCGGGACGGACGCCGCGAAGCGGGTGTCCTGGGTGACCAGCCACGCGGACATGAAGCCGCCGTAGCTGCCCCCGATGAGGCCCACCCGCGCGGGGTCGACGAGCCCGCGCTCCACGAGGTGGTCGATCCCGGAGAGCAGGTCCGCGGTGTCCGCGCCGCCCATGTCGCCGACGACGCGGCCGGCGAATTCCTGCCCCCGCCCCACGCTGCCGCGCGGGTTGGGGTTGAGCACGGCGTATCCGCGCGAGACCAGGAGCGGAACCCAGGGGTAGAGCATGGACCAGGTGTTGCGGAAGGCCCAGACCGGGCCGCCGTGGATGTTGACGACGAGCGGGAACGGCCCCGGCCCCTCCGGCGTGCACAGGATGCCCTGGATCTCCAGGCCGTCCGGCGCGAGCCAGGAGACCTCGCGCGCCGTGCCGCCCACGGACCGCAGGTATTCGGTGCCGGGGTGGGCCACCGAGGCGAGTACGTCGTCCGCGGCGCCGTCGGTCAGCACCAGTTGCTGCGGCAGCTCGTACGACTCCTGGACGGTGAGCACCCGGCCGTCCGCCGTGAAGCTGCCGGCGGGGAAGAAGGTGGCTCCGCCGCAGGCGAGCGCGGTGGAGTAGACCTCCCGCACGCTCCGCGTGGCGACGTCCACGATGCCGGCGACAGAGTCGAGTCCGCGCTGGCCGGTGTAGCCGATCCGCTCCCGGTCGATCCATTGCAGGCCGGTGACGTCCGTTCCCGCGGTGTCCACGGCCTGGGTGCTCCCGGTGGCCGTGTCGATGAGCAGCAGGTCGCCGGCGACGAGCCACCGGTCGCTGCAGACGGCCTGCACGACCGCGGCGGTACGGCCGTCCGGCGACCCCATCGGCAGCCCGAGCTGCACCTCGCTGCCGAGCAGTTCGCGGCAGCCGCCGTCGGCGGTGTCGATGAGGGTGAGCACGGCCTGGTACCAGGAGTCCTCGTCCGCGCCCTGGGAGGTCACGGCGGCGACGTGCCCGTCGCCGCACCAGCCCGCCTCCCAGCAGTTCAGCCCCTCGGGCGAGAGCTGGTGGAGTTCGCCGGTGCCGGGCGCGTAGAGCCACAGGCTGCGCCGGCCGTCCTCCTCGCCGGTCTCCACGAGCGGCTGCCAGGACGGGGCGGCGTCCGCGGCCCCGGAGCCGTCCGCGGATTCAGCACCGCCCTCGGATCCGGACGCGGCCCCGGCCCCAGACCCAGACCCGGACGCGGCCTCGGCCCCGGACCCAGACCCGGCCCCGGTGGTCACGGTCGCGGAACCCTCGCCTCCGGATAGGTCGGCCCCAAGTCCGGCCACGCCGAGCAGAATTCGGCGTCCGTCCGGGGACCAGTGCGCGTACTCGATGCTGCCGGGCACGGCGGGCGCGGCGACGGCTTCGCCGAACTGGTCGGTCCCCATCAGATGGAGCTGGAACATCCGGGGCGTGCCCCGGTCGGAGAGGAAGGCGAGGGTGCTGCCGTCCGGCGAGAAGACGGCGCCCTGAGCGGAGGCGGGCCCCGCGGACAGCGGCTCCAAGCGGCCGTTCCGGCAGGTGTAGAGGGCGGTGCGGGGAACGCCGTCGAGCTTGTCGAACACGGCGCCGGTGACGACGACCCGCCGTCCGTCGGCGGTGACGCGGGGCTCGCGCAGCGCCTGCGGACTGCCGAACGCCGGTTCGTACAGCTTCCGCAGATGGTCGTCGACCGCCACGTAGGAAGCCGTCTTCCGGAGGTCCTTCTCCATCGCTGTCTCCTTCGTGAACTGCGCTACGGGGCTGTCTTCGCGGCGCTACGGGATCGCGGGGCCGTCTTCGCGGCGCTACGGGATCGCGGGGCCGTCTTCGCGGCGCTACGGGATCGCGGGGCCGTCTTCGCGGCATTACGGGATCGCGGGGCCGTCGCGGGGCCGGCGTCTTGGCGGCGTTGGCTCCCTCGTCAGCCGAGCACCGTCCCCGTCGTGGCGGACGGCGGTCGCCTGCGTGAGAACGCGCCGAGGCCGATGTCGTGCCCGGTGTGCGCGCAGGTGTGGGTGAGCGGCCGGCTGTCGTGGTCGTGCCCGCCCTCGACGCCGTGGATCAGGGTGGACATGAGGCGTCCGACGAGCGGGGCGTTCTTGAACTGGTTGCCGCTGGTCCCGATGGCCACGTAGAAACCGTCGAGGCCGGTCCGGTCGTAGATCGGGGCCCAGTCGTCGGACACGTCGTACACGCCCGCCACCCCGCTCGGCCGGCCGGGCACCCGCAGGCCGGGCAGCCGCCGGGCCGCCCGCGTCACCTGGGTGCGGAACCCCGAAGCGGTGGGGACGGGCCGGCCGTCGTCGGGATCGTCCAGCCACTCCAGCGGGTCGCACTCGGGCTCGGTGCCGCCGACGAGCAGGAAGTCCCGCCCTTCGGGCCGCAGGTAGACGCCGACGTCCATGTCGGCGATCACCGGACCGACGCGTTCGCCGTCGCCGTGGTAGCCGGGCGGCGCGGCCACCTGGTGGACTTCCTGGCGCAACGGCCGCAGGCCGATGGTGAAGTCCGCGCCCACTCCGGCGAGCCGGTTCAGCCGCCCGGACCACGGCCCGGCGGCGTTGACGACGACCGGCGCCGACAGCTCCGTACCGTCGTCGAGCCGGACGCCGCGCACCCGGCCCCCGTCCCGCTCCACCGCGGTCACACGGGTGTTCCAGCGGAAGGAGGCGCCGTGCCGCCGGGCGGCGGCGGCGAGGTTGGCGGCGGCCAGCTGCGGGTCGCCCACGAACCCGCCGTCCGGCGTATGGAGCGCGCCGAGCCGGCCGGTCGCGTCGGCGAAGAACTCCTCGTCGTCGACGGGGCGGGGCGGCCAGTACCGTCCGGGGTCCACGGCCGGCAGGCGCGCCGCCAGTTCGTCGGCGTCCCATTCCTCGTACGGGACGCCGACCTCGTCGAAGTGGCGGGTGAACAGGGCGCGCGGGGCGAGGTCCACGTCGAGCAGGGCGACTCCGCAGCGGGTGTACGAGGCGAGTGGTTCGCCGGCCGGAGCTTCGAGGTGGTCGCGCCACGCTTCCCAGCAGTGCCGGGACTCCCAGGCCGCGGTCACGCCCTCGATGGTGGGGTAGGTGAAGCGCACCACGGCACTGGAGGCGCTGGTGGAACCGTTGCCTGCGCCGCCGAAGCGGTCCACGACCACGACGCGCAGCCCGCTGCGGGCCAGTTCGAGGGCTGTCGAGGAACCGATCGCCCCGGCCCCGACGATGACGACCTCCGCGGTGACGGACATCGCTCCACTCCTCCCGATTGCGGGAACGGACGGCAGGGACGGGGCGCCGAAGCGCCGCCGCTCCCCTACGCCCCGCACAGTACGCAGGCGTCGCGGGTGCGATCCCGCGACGCGTGTCGCGCGTTCCGGCGCCACGGGTCGCCAGGTGTCGCGGCTGCGCATCCCGGCCCGCAGCAGGCCGATGACAGGCCATGGGCCATCGACACAACCCGTGAACGGGTACGGGCCCCAACCCGCGGCACCCCGTCTCCGGCGCCCGAGGGGCCGCCCAGCAAAATGAGGGCGTGGCAACGGATCTGCAGCAGGTGGTGGACGCGCTGGCCGCACGGCTGGAGCGGTCGGTGGCGGTGGACGACCGACGGCTCCGCCTCCTGGCGCACAGCGCGCACCGCGACGAGGCCGACGCGGCGCGCGTCGGTTCCATCATGAACCGGAGCGTGCCGGCGGAGCTGTTCGAACACGTGACCGCTCAGGGCGCGCCCCGCGCCACCGGCCTGTTCACCGTCGCCGCGCGGCCGGAGATCGGTATGGGGGTGGAGCGTTTCGGCATGCCCATCCGGTACGACGACACGCTGCTCGGCTACGTCTGGCTGACCGCCAACGAGGGGCCGGCGGGGCGCCGGGAGGCCGATGCCCTGCGAGAGGCCGCGCGGCAGGCCGCGCTGATCCTGCACCGGGAGCATTTGCGCGGCGAGATCTCGCGGGGCCGGGAACGGGAGCTCGTACGCGACCTCGTGTCCCCGGACCCCGTGCTCAGGGCGGAGGCGGCCCAGATGCTCGTGGAGGAGGATCTCGCCGCGGCGGGCGGTCGTGTCGTCGCCGTCGTCGCCACCGTGGGCGACGGTTCGGAGCCGCTGCGGGAGGACCAACGGCTCGCCGTGGAGCTCGCCGTGGACCACGCCCGCCGCCGGCTCCCCCCGGCGCACGCCCTCTCCCTGGCCCGCCCGGACCACGCGCTGCTGTTCACCGTCCGCCCGAACGCGGGCGACGAGGAGGCCGAGCGCGGCGCGGAGGAGTTGGCGGGCACGCTGTATGAGCGTCTGCGCGCCGAACTCCCCGCGGCCCCGCCGGTCACCTGCCGCACCGGCGTCGGCCGGGCCCGCCGCCGGCTGTCGGACGCGGCCGCGTCCTATGCGGAGGCCCGGCAGGCGGCGGAGGTGGCACGCGCCACGAGGAGCGGCGCGGCGGTCACCGCGTACGCGCGCCTGGGCACGTACGCGCTCCTGGCGAAGCTCTCCCCCGCCGACCTGGCCGAGAGCATGCACCCCGGAATCCGCGGCCTCCTCCCCGAACTGGCGGAAACCCTCCGCGTCTACCTCGACGAGGCATGCGACACCCCCCGCACCGCCGCCCGCCTGCACATCCACCGCTCGACCCTGTACAACCGCCTGCACCGGGCGGAGGAACTGACCGGCCTCTCCCTCTCCCACGGTGAGGACCGCCTCACCGCCCACCTGAGCCTCAAAATCGCCCAACTGCACGACGCACTGTGACCACGCATTACGACAACGCCGCCCACACCGAATGCAGGCCGGCTCACCGCAGTCATCGGAATGTCTAAGCCTTGATTGGTGCGGCCGACCGGGCGGCCTGCTCGATCTTCGCGCGGTGGGCCGCACGGGCATCCTCGTCGATCTGCTGCTCGTACTCGGCGCGCAGCCCGGTCCGGCCGTCGAGGCCCTCGCGCAGGATGTCGGCGTGCCCGGCATGCCGGACGGTCTCGCTGAGGACATGAGTCATGACGGCGAACAGGTTCGTCTTGGTGTAAGGCTCCGGCCACCACGGCACGTGGCCGGGAGCGTCGAGGGGAAGCTCGTTGATCGTAGCGTCCGAGTGTTCCCACGTGCGCCGGTAGAACCCGATGATCTGATCGCGCGTCTCGTCCTCGGCCGCCCACTGATCGCTGCCGTCGGAGTCCTGCCACCGGGACAGCGGTTCCGGGGAAGGGCGGTCGAAGACCTCGCCGAAGTACCTGGCCTCGACGTTGGCCACGTGTTTGACCAGGCCGAGGAGGTTGGTCCCGGTCGCTGTCAAAGGTCGGCGGGCGTCGTACTCGGACAAGCCGTCGAGTTTCCAGAGCAGCGCCTTGCGGTCCCGCCCCAGTCTCCCGTGCAGGTTGTCTTTCGCGAATTCATCGATCATGCGGCACGAGCCTGCCATGCGCTGCTCGTAGTCTCAAGATCCGGTACGTGGCCCCCAACGGCGGCAGAGCCGGGACCTGGCCACGACCGCCGCCCTGACCCGCTACAAAAAACTCGCCAGACTTTCCACGTGAGACAACCTCTATGTCGACCTCAATTGCCGCTGCCGTTATGTGATTCCGGTCGGCGGCCGGTAGCCCTGCACCGACTGGGTGAATTGCCCGACCGCGGCGACGAGCGGGGGCGCCGGCTGGGCGAATTCGTCGAGCAGATTCAGGGCGCGCAGCAGTACCGCCGGTTCCAGTTCCGTGAGCTCATCGCGCGGGCGACGAAGTTCCCGGGCGGTGGCTTCCCGGTCGGTGAGTTGCATGCGGTGCGGGCGCGCCATCTATGGCGGACGAGTTTCCCACGCACGGTTCAGAAGCGGTGTGGCTTCGTATCCGCGTACTTTCAAACCACCCCTGCTTCTCAAGGGCCGCGCGAACTGCGGCTGGGTCCATGCGTGGTCTCGGTATGGACGGCGGATCGTTCACGATGCCGGTGATGTAGGTGGCGTCGGCGAGGAGGTCAGGAGTGACGCGTACGCCGGTGAGCTCCTCCGCGAGAGCCATTTTCCCCGGAATCCCAGGGCTCTCACCTCGCGGGCCGAGGTCGAAACCGAGGCGGATCATGGTCTCGACGAGAGCGTCGGGCGTGCTGCCGCTGCGCTCCCGCGGCCATTCGAAAGACGTTCGCAGCTCTCCGTCCTCCCACCAGTTGAACGCGGCCAAGGCTTTTATGTTCACGTAGTGGGAAACGATCCGTGTACCGGCAGAAGCCGGCGTCATGACGTCGTCGAGGGTGCCCAGGAAGCCGTTGACCTCCATGACAAGGGTCCACGGCGCATCGGTTCCCGGCACCGACGTGGCACCGATGAAGGGCCATGGCTCATCCGAACCGTTCCAGTGCTCCCGGTCCGGCCCTTCCCAGTACCTCGATTCCAGGGCGTTGAGGCCGTGCAGTTCACCCAAGCCAACGGCCCTGAGGCGGGACAGGAACCCGGTCGGCGTCACGTCTCGGACGTAGGTCATGCAGTACGCGTCCGGCTGGAACCAGTTGTAGTCGGCGATCGAAGGACTCATGCGTGGAGACTGTCACGAGCCTCTGACAGCTGGTCTGTTCTGCCCGACTGGCATCGAGGGCGCTCTGCCCGGCCCGGCCCGGCCCACCAGGGCAGGGCTGCCGCGGCGGCGCAGCCGGAGAGGCCACTGAGTGGGGAGGCCGCGCGCGGCCAGGGCTTGTTCACGGTGACGGACGTGATGTCTCAGCACAAGGACATCGTGGACCTGGTCAGACCGGCCGACGCGTGAGAAGGGCCAAGTACCTGGGCCCGAGCGCCGTTTGCGGGTGGTGGCGCGGCGGTGCGGCGGCAGGTCCGGGGAGGGGGAGGGAGGCGGGCTCGTTCCCCCGCCCAGGCGGAATAATTCGCCGAGGACGGTCGATGTGCGGGTGAGTGATCGCCGAGACGACGACAGGAGCAGCGCAGCCATGACACAACCGGTGCCGATCAGCGGGGAAGACGTCGGCCAGGAGCAGCAGAACATGCGGTACGAGCTCACGACCCTCGCCTTTCGCCTGCTCGACTACGAACCGGCGGCCGCCGGGATCGAGCCCTGGGTCAACGGCCCCGACGCTCGGGGTCGGCTCCTGGGCTGCTGGCAGACGGAGAACGGTCCGCTCGGGCGGATCGTCGTCCTGCGCGGCTTCACCGACGACGCGGAACTGGCGCGGGAACGGATGCGGGCCCGCGCCGACGACCGGCCGTTCGGCGCCGGTGATCATCTGACGGATCTGACGATGCAGAGCTTCGCGCCGTTCCCCTTCGTGCCGCCGGTGCGTACGGGCAGCTTCGGGCCGGTGTACGAGATCCGGGACTACCACCTCCGCCCCGGCGGGCTGCCGGCGACGATCGCGGGCTGGCGGAAGGCGCTGCCGGGCAGGCACCTCGTCGACCCGTTGACGGTGGTGATGTACGCGCTCGACGGCCCCGACCGCGTCATTCAGATCTGGCCGTTCAACAGCCTCGACGAGCGCGTCGCCCTCCGCAGGGACCTCTACGCGACCGGGCAGTGGCCGCCGCCCGGCGCACCCGAGCAGATCCTCGAAGCCGCCTCGCTGATCGCCTGGCCGACCCCGTTCTCGCCCCTCACCTGACCTCGCCCCTTCTCACCCGGCTCACCCGTCTTACCCGGCTCACCCGTCTTACCCGTCTCATCCGGAGTCGGCCGCTGCGGCCGCTGCGGCGGCCGGGGCGGCGCGACGAGCCTCGCGCCAC
>NZ_JBFAIS010000036.1:0-78638 GCF_040654795.1 Streptomyces sp. NPDC050617
CATCGAAACCGCCGACCAGCACGACATCGGCGTCGACGCCAACGGCGTCTACATCGTCCTCAGCACCGGCGGCGTCATCAGCTCCCACGACTGACATCACGCAGCGCTACATAAAGCGGCCCTGCCGCCCCGGAAAAGGGGCGGCAGGGCCGCTGCCGATTCCGCGCCGGCCCGCAGCCACCGATTCCCCGGCCGCCCGTAACTTGATAGGCAAGTCATGACTTGCCTATGGTGAAGTCGTGACGGATGATGTCTTCAAGGCGCTGGCCGACCCCACCCGTCGGCGCATCCTTGACGAATTGGTGGAACGGGATGGCCAGACCCTGTTCGAGATATGCGCGCGGCTTATCACCAACCATGGTCTGGGAATGTCCCGCCAGGCGATAAGCCAGCACCTGGCCGTACTCGAATCCGCGGGTCTGGTCCATTCGCGGCGACAGGGCCGCTATAAGTTCCACGATCTGAACACCGAACCCCTTGAGTGCATCGTGACCCGATGGCTCCGGCCGGACGCACCCGATGCCACCAAGCCCCCCGACGGCCCCGATGCCACCGATGCACAGGAGAACACCCCATGAGGATCAATCTCACCAGCGTCTTCGTCGACGACCAGGACGTGGCCGAGCGCTTCTACACCGACGTGCTGGGCTTCGTCCTGAAGCACAATGTGCCGATCGGCGAGGACCGCTGGCTGACCGTGGTCTCGCCGGAGGAGCCAGAGGGGACCCAGCTGGTGCTGGAGCCCTCCGGCCATCCCGCCGTGCAGCCGTACAAGACGGCCCTGGTCCAGGACGGCATCCCGGCCACCGCTTTCGCCGTGGACGACGTGCGGGCGGAGTACGAGCGGCTTCGCGGCCTCGGCGTGCGCTTCACCCAGGAGCCGGCGGACATGGGGCCGGTCACCACCGCGGTCTTCGACGACACCTGCGGCAACCTGATCCAGATCATGCAGGGCGACATGTAGGGCTGTGGGGTCCGCCCGGCCCGGCGCACGCCTTCCGCGGGCCCGGCCCGTACGCGCGTATTCGCCCGCCCGCTGCTACGCATCTACGGGCCTACGGGTTCGTCTTGACCTCCTTCATCGTCAGGTGCGATTCGAGGCGCAGCACCGCCGGCAATCCGCTGAGTTTCCGCGTGAGGAACGCCTCGTACGCGGCGTGGTCCGCGACGGCCACGCGCAGGAAATAGTCCGGCCGCCCGTACATGCGGCGGAACTCTATGACCTCCTCGTACGAAGCCATGGTGGACTCGAATTCCTCGAAGCTCTTGCGGTCCTGGGCGTAGATCTCGACGGCGACCAGGACCTCCAGGCCGCGCCCGATGGCCTCCGGGTTGATGACGGCCCGGTATCCGGTGATGACGCCCGTCTCTTCCAGCCGCTTCACCCGCCGCAGGCAGGGCGGCGGCGTCAGGCCGACCCGCTTGGCCAGCTCGACGTTGGTCAGCCGCCCGTCCCGGCGCAGATGAAACAGAATTTCGCGATCCACGGCATCCAGGCTCACTTCATTGCTCACGGCGCCATTATAGAGCCGCAATACGCAACCAAATAAGGCGGAATTCTTCCTAGAATTTCGTCCATGCACACGAGCCCGTCCGTCACCGCGGATCCCCCGCGGCCCACGCCCACCGCACCAGCGGCGCCCCAGACTTACGCGCCTCGGCCGCCCGGATCAGAGGCGCTCGCCTCCCAGGCGTTCGCGGCGTTCAAGGACTCCGTGGGCGCGGGGCTGGGATTCGTCACGGTCGGGCTGGCCTTCGGCGCGCTGGTGACGCAGTCGGGCCTCCAGTGGTGGTGGGCGGGGCTGTCGGCGGCCCTCGCGTTCGGCGGCTCGTTCGAGTTCCTGCTCATCGGCCTCGTCACCGCCGTGGCCCCGCTCGCGACGATCGGCGTGTCCGCGTTCATGGTGAACGTACGGCACGTCTTCTACGCGCTGTCCTTCCCCCTGCACCGCATACCCGGCCGCGTCGGCAAGACGTACAGCACCTTCGCCCTGTGCGACGAGGCGTACGCGCTGGCCGCCGGGGAGCAGGCCCGCGACTGGACCGGCCGCCGCATCGTGTGCCTCCAGCTGTTCCTGCACATGTACTGGGTCGGCAGCGCGATCGCCGGCGCCCTGCTCGGCTCGCTCATCCCCAAGAGCGTCACCGGGCTGGACTTCGCCCTCACCGCGCTGTTCGCCGTCCTCGCCGTCGACGCCGTCCGCGATCTGCGCGGCGACGTGCCCACGCCCGTACTCGCCCTGCTCAGCGCCCTGGCCGCCCGGCTCCTCTTCCCCGGCGAGATGCTCCTGGCCGCCTTCGGCCTGTTCACGGCCGCCCTCCTGGCCCGCCACTTCGCCGTCAACAGGACCTCGGACGGCCAGAACGATTTGAACGGCCAGAACGACCAGAACGGCTTGAACGGTCAGCGTGACCAGGACGGCTTGAGCGGCCTGGACGGTACGGGGCCGACCACCGGCGGCGAACTGGGCGGCAGCACCACCCTCGCCGGCGGCGACCTGAGCACCGCCGTGCCCGGCACCACCCTCCCCGGCGCCACCCCGAAGAACGGCAGCAACCACAGCAACCACAGCAGCGGGAACCCGAACCATGCCTGACACGCGCTACGCCATCGCCGCCATCCTTGTCACCGCCGCCGTGACCTGGGGCCTGCGCGCCCTGCCCTTCGCCGCCCTCACCCCGCTGCGGGCCAGCAAGACCGTCCAGTACCTCAGCGCCCGCGTACCCGCCGGCGTCATGCTGATCCTGCTCGTCTACTGCCTGCGCGACATCCCGCTCACCCACGCGAGCAGCCTGGCCCCGCTCATCGCCCTGGCCGTCACCATCGGCCTGCACCTCTGGCGCCGCAACGCCCTGCTGAGCATCCTCTGCGGCACCGCCGTCCACGTGATCCTGGCCAGCACGGTCTTCGCCGCCTGAACCGCCGCGGACCGCCGGACCCTGCGACCTCGCCCGCCACCCGCTCCGAAGCCCGCCCGCGGCGACCGGCTACTCGCCACCCGCGAACATGTCGATCAGACTCCGCGGCGAGTCGTCGCCGAACATCAGCTCGTGGAGTTCCTCGCCCTCGGCGGAGATCTGCGCGCTGCGCGGGAACATGGCCTGCTCGTACGCGGCGAGCGCGGCCTCGACGTCGCCGGGGTGCGCGGCGAGGGCCAGGCCGAGTTCGGCGCCGTCCTGCATGGCGAGGTTGGCGCCCTCGCCGTTCGGGATCGAGAGGTGGGCGGCGTCGCCGACCAGGGTCACGCCCGGCGTCCGGTCCCAGCGGTGCCCGGTCGGCAGGGCGTGGAGCGGACGCAGTACGGGCGCGGTGTCGGCGTCGGTGATCAGCGCGGTGAGCTCCGGCGCCCAGCCCTCGAACTCCGCCGCGATCCGGGCGGTGGCCGCGCCGGAATCGGTGAAGTCGATGGCGGCGAACCATTCCTGCGGCCTGGACAGCGCCACATAGGTGTGCAGGGTGCCGCCGCTCTCGCGGTGGGCCTGGATGCCCTTGCCCGGTACGAGCGACAGCATCGCCCCGCCGCCGACCGCTGCCGCGGCGGCGGAGTGACGGCTGTCCGCGTCGAAGAGCCAGGTCTCGACGAACGAGGTTCCCGTGTACGCGGGCGTGGCGTCGGAGAGCAGCGGACGCACCCGTGACCAGGCGCCGTCCGCGCCGACCAGCAGGCGGGTCGTGAGGGCGGAGCCGTCGGCGAAGGTCACTTCGTGCCGGCCCCCGTCGAGGGCGCGGACCCCGGTGACCTTGCGGCCCCACTGGACGGCGCCGGCCGGGAGCGATTCGAGCAGGATGCGCCGCAGCTCGCCGCGCTGCACCTCGGGGCGTACGCCCGTACCGTCGTCGGGCTGGTCGAGCAGGACGCCGCCGTCCCGGTCGAGCATCCGCGTCGCCTGGCGGCCCTCCAGGATGATGCCGTGGAACTCGTCCATGAGGTCCGCCGCCTTGAGGGCGAGCTGTCCGTTGTAGTCGTGGATGTCGAGCATCCCGCCCTGCGTACGGGCCGCCGGGGACTCCTCCGCCTCGTAGACCGTGGCCGGGATGCCGTTGATGTGCAGGACGCGGGCCAGGACGAGCCCGCCGAGTCCGGCTCCGATGATCGTGACGTCGGCGGTCGCGCCGTCGGAGATTGTGACGCCGGAGGGTGTGCCGTCGGTGGTCGTGGCCATGGTGATGCTCCTTGTCTGCTGCGCAAGCCATCAGGAGCGACGCCCTGGAACGTCGTTCCAACTTTCATTTCAGAGTGGAACGCCATTCCAGAGTTGTCAAGCTGGAACGACGTTCCAGGCGTGTGTCAGGATGGACGCATGGCAACAAGGAAGCGTCGTGCGGAGCGACGAGAGGAACCGCTCTCCCGAGAGCGCATCGTCGAGGCCGCGATCGAACTCCTCGACGCGGCCGGCGAGGGCGGGCTCACGTTCCGCGCGCTGGCCGAGCGCCTGTCCACCGGCCCCGGCGCGATCTACTGGCACGTCTCGGGCAAGGAGGAACTCCTCACCGCCGCCGCCGATGCCGTCGTCGCCGCGGCCGTGGGCGCGGACCGTGTGAGCGCGCCCGACGCGGGTGACGGAGCCGCCGCCACGCCCCAGGAAGCGATCCGCGCCCTCGCGCTCGGCGTGTTCGACGCGATCGACGCCCACCCGTGGATCGGCGACGACCTCGCCCGCGCCCCGGCGCGGTCACCGATGCTGCGGGTCTTCGAGCGCCTCGGACGCCAGGTGCAGGCGCTCGGCGTGCCCCACGCCGCGCAGTTCACCGCCGTGTCCGCGCTGCACAACTACATCCTCGGCACGGGCGGGCAGAACGCGGCGAACGCCCGTGCGCACAAGGCGATCGAGCCGTACGAGGACCGGACCGCGTTCCTCGGCGCCGCCGCGGACGCGTGGGCGGACCTCGACCCCGACGAGTACCCGTTCACGCGCGGTATCGCCGACCAGATGCGTGGCCACGACGACCGGGCGGAGTTCCTCGCCGGGATCGACATCATCGTCGCCGGAATCACCGCCGACTGGACGCGGACGGCCCCGGCCTCGTCATAGTCGGGCCCAGGCTCCCGGCTCAGACCCCAGCAGGCTCAGCCCCCAGGACCCAGCCGCGCTCCTCCGTCAGACGGACTCGGTCTCTCGCGACGCCGTCTTCCGCCCGTCCGCGTCGCGGTCCGCGGCGCGGTGCGCGCGGACGCCGCGCAGCCCGAGAAGCCCGATCGCCGTCCCCAGCAGGAAGGAGACGATGGCGAGCGTCAGGTGCACCCAGAAGTACGCCGTGGGCTTGCCGTCGTCGAAGGCGAGCCCGCTCCCGTCCTTCCACAGGTTCTTGACGAAGGTCGTCCAGACCACCCAGGACCAGACACCGAAGGCGAGCAGGAACCAGGAGACGGGGCGGCTGAGCTTCATGGCGGTGTCCTCGGTCTCCTCTGCTGCGGGTGCGTGCCCTGCCAGTATCCGACCGGCTGCCTCGCGCTCTGCGCCGGGGTCGCGGCGTTTACACGCTGTAGCGAGGATTGGCCAAAACTCGCTCACGCTTTGCACGTGAAGTACCACACACAGCTCGCTTCGCCTTCAATCACATGTTCAATACGTGAGCGCGTCGGGCGGAGGGGGCACGTGTGGTGGGCTTACCGCGGCGGAATGCGTTCCGGCTGCCCCGGCGGCCGGCGTCGGTGGGGCTGGCCCGGCTGCGGGTGCGTGAGCACCTGGCGGCCTGGGGGCAGACCGGCGACGCCGTCGACACGGCCGCGCTGGTCGTCTCCGAACTCGCGACCAACGCGGTCCGGCACGGAGCCCTCGGGGACCGGGAGTTCGAGGTGGCCGTCACCGTACTCGACGACGGGTCGTGCTTCGTCGAGGTCACCGATTCCGGGCGAAGACCCCCGGTGCCGCGCGCCGTCGGCGACGAGGACGAGTCCGGGCGCGGGCTCCACCTGGTCGAGGCGCTCGCGGAGACCTGGGGGGTGTGGCACCGGGGAGGTCTCGGCAAGACCGTATGGGCGGTGCTGGGACCGCCGGCCGCAGCCGGATCGGGCTGACCGGGCCACGGCCGGAGCGTGACGATACCGGCCCACACCCGGCCCCGCACGACCGATGGTCGCACCCGGCCCCGCATGACCCAAGGCCACGGCCGGAACGGCATGATCCGTATAGGGAGCCGATCTTTTGCCCGATTCGCCTGCGCGCGTGCGATACCTGTGTTTGGGTGATGTGCATCACTGGGCGGAGGGGGCACGGGGATGCGTGGGGGCCGGTTATGGGCGAGTTTCATCTGCGCGGCCGTGGTGGCCGTGGGGGCGAGCGGCTGCCAACTCGTGTCGCCCGACAAGAAGGACAAGGGGCCGATCTCCGTCGGCACGACGGACACGATCACCTCGCTCGACCCGGCCGGCGCGTACGACGCGGGGTCCTGGGAACTGTTCAGCAACCTCTACCAGTCGCTGATGACCTTCACCTCCGGCTCCGACAAGCCCGTGCCCGACGCGGCCGAGCGCTGCGCCTTCCAGAGCTCGGGGTTACGGACGTACGTATGCGAGCTGCGCGACGGGCTCACCTTCGCCGACGGCCGTGAAGTGACGGCGGAGGACGTCAAATACTCCTTCGACCGCATCCGGCGCATCAAGTCGCCCCAGGGGCCCAGCCCGCTCCTGGCCACGCTCACCTCGGTGCAGGCGGCCGGCCGCAGGGTGATCTTCCACCTCGGCGTCCCCGACGCCACGTTCCCGTTCAAGATCGCCACCGGGGCCGGGTCGATCGTCGATCCCCGCCGCTACCCCGCCGGCCGGCTCCGCCCGGACAGCGCCGTGAGCGGCTCCGGGCCGTACGTGCTCAAGGAGTACGCGGCGGGCTCCACCGCCCGGCTGAAGCCCAACTCCCGCTACCGGGGCTCCATCGGGAGCGTCGGCGGCGACGTCACCGTGCGCTTCTTCTCCTCCCCGGCCAAGATGAGCCGGGCCTGGCGGGACCACACCGTGGACGTCGTGGCCCGGCAGATGCCGCCGACCGACCTCGCGGCGCTCTCGCCCGCCGACAACGACGTGCGGGTCATGGAGAACTCCGGGGCCGCCATCCGCTCCATGGTCTTCAACGTGCGCCCCGGCTCGCCGACGCACAACCGCGCCGTGCGGCAGGCCGTCGCCGCCGTCGTCGACCGCGAGGCCATCGCCCGCGACGTGCACCACCGCACCGTCGAACCGCTCTACTCCCTCATCCCGCGCGGCCTCACCGGCCACAGCACCCCCTTCTTCGACGCCTACCCGAAGCCCGACCCGGAGCGCGCCCGCAGACTCCTGCGGGACGCCGGGATCACGACCCCGGTCCACTTCGACCTCGCCTACTCGCAGGGCGCGGCCACCGGCGACGAGGCGGCGACGCTGCGCAGGCAACTGGAGGCCACCGGACTGTTCAAGGTCAGCGTCAAGTGGGTGGAGTGGAAGAAGTTCCAGGAGGGGTACGCCAAGGGGGAGTACGACGCCTACTGCGTCGGCTGGCTCGCCGACTTCCCCGACCCCGACACCTTCACCGCCCCGCTCGTCGGCGCGGACTCCTCCCTCCACTCCGGCTACCGCGATTCCCGCGTCGATCAGCTGATCCGCGACACCGAGCGCGAGGACCTGCGCGGCCGCACGGCGACGAACTTCCGGACCATTCAGAAGACCGTCGCCCAGGACGTGCCGATGCTGCCGCTGTGGCAGAAGAAAGACTACGTACTCAGCGGCAAGTCGATCTCCGGTACGCAGTACCTGTCGGACGGCACCAGCATCTGGCGGCTCTGGAAGCTCGGCAGGATCTGACGGGGCGTTAGGGCCGGGCTGGGAGGTCCCGCCGGGGAACACCGGTGCGCGGTATCGGATCGGTACCGGTATCGGTATCGGTGGAAGATCGCCTCCACAACGCGGCTGTCGCGCACCCGGGGCAGCAGTAGCCCGGCCGGGCTCAGTCGATCGTCTTGATCACTTGGGCGGGCACCCCCGCGACCATGGTGCCGGCGGGAACATCACGGGTGACGACCGCACCGGCGGCGACCACCGCACCGGCGCCGATGGTCACCCCCTGCGTGATCACGGCAGCCGTCCCGATCCATACGTCGTCCTCGATGACGATCGGGGCGAAGGAGAGGAACTCGCGGCGCTCGGCCAGCGGCAGCGGATGGCCTCCGGTGATGAGGCTGACCTTCGGCGCGATCATGACGCCGTTCCCGATACGGATGCCTCCCTTGTCCATGAAGGTGCACCCCTGGTTGACGAAGACGTTCTCCCCGAACGTCGTGTTCAGCCCGTGCTCGGTGAAGAACGGCGGGTAGATCACCACTGAGTCCGGCAGCGGGCCGCCGAACACAACGGAAAGTAGTTCCGCGCGGCCTTCGCTGTCGCTGAACGGAAGCACGTTCAGCCGGGACGTCGCATCGGTCACCTTCACGATCCGCTCCGCATGGCGCGCGAACTCGGCTGACTTGACCTGCATGACCTGCTCTGTACGGGTGGACATGCGCTGATCCCACCACCGCGCGGAACACTCGATCAAACAACCCCGCACCACCCCAGGCACAACCAATAGTGGTGAACGTACGGTGGAAGCGTGGATGTTGAAGCGCTGCGGACGTTCGTGACCGTCGCCGAGACCGGCCAGTTCCAGGCTGCGGCCGACGGCTGGGGGTCAGCCAGCAGGCGGTCTCCAAGCGGATCGCGGCCCTGGAGCGGCACTTCGAGGCCATGCTCCTGGTGCGGACCTCCCGAGGCTCCCGGCTGAGCCCGGACGGGCAGGTCCTCCTGCCGCACGCCAAGAAGGCGGTAGCGGCCGTCGAACAGGCCGAGCGGGCCGTGCGCCCCGGAAGCCGTCCCTTGCGCATCGACGTCCTCAACCGGCGCATCTTTCCGGCCCAGGCCGTCTACCGGTTCTACCGCTCCCACCCCGAGACGGAGCTGGACGCGGTCACGCTGAGCGCGGAGAACGCCGCCCAGGCAGCCCAGGCGGTGCTCGAAGGGACCGTCGACGCGTCCTTCCGTGCCCTGCCGGCGGACCAGGTCCCGGCAGGGATCAGCGCCGAACGGCTCCTGGACGCACCCCTGGAGCTCCTGGTCGGCCCCGGCCACCCGCTGGCTGACGCGCCCCAGGTCAGCCCCGCCGAACTGGCCGGTCACCGCATCTGGATCCCCGGGATCATGCCGGGCACGGAGTGGGCGGCGTTCTACGAGGCGCTGTCCGCGGCCTTCGGTCTGAGCATCGACGCGCTCGGCCCCCACTTCGGTGACGAGGCCCTGATGGACACGCTGGCGGACTCGGCCTCGCTGGCCACCCTTGTCGGCAGCGGGGACCGGTACCTGTGGCCCCAGACCCACGACCTGCGGCGCATCCCGCTGCACGACCCGACCCCGGTCTACCCGCACGTGCTGCTCTTCCGCAGCGGAGACCAGCACCCCGTGCTGACGGCGCTACGCGACTATCTGCGCACCGCAGGCCCGCGAACCCCGCACGACGTGTGGGTGCCGGACTGGGCAGACCGCTGACCACCCTGCCGAATGAGCGGACCCGCCCTGGTCACGAACCCGAACCCGAACCCGCAGACCTGAGCCGATCCGCGCCGACCGCCTGCGAGGGCACGGCCGTCCCCGAAGGCGCGGTTGCCTCTATGGGCACGGCCTCCGTCCCCGAAGGCGCTGCCGCCTCTACGGGTACGGCCTCCGCGCCCGCCACGAACAGCCCCACGTCGCGCATCGCCTCCGAGAAGGCGAGGGCCGGAACGTCCGCCGGGGCGACCGGAGTCCACGCCCCGCGCGGCCCCCGGCGACGCTCGAAGCGCACCGGCCCCGTCGCGCAGAGCACCGGCCCGCCGTCCCGGATCTCACCCCCGCCGACACCAGTGGCCCCGCCCCCGGACTCGTACGGAACCTCCTCCGGCCGCACCAGCTCCACCAGCAACTGCGCTCGCCAGAACTCCCCCTCGGTGCGGCGCAGTTCGCCCGGTCTGGGCAGGTCCCGCACCGCCTCGGTCCGTCGCCGCGCGTCGCCGTAGCCGAGCCGTCCGCCCGTCCAGCCGGCCTTCGCCATCAGCTCCTTGGCCGGTCCGTACCGCAGCAGGCGGCCCGCGAAGCGTACGGACTCGCCGGGGCTTTCCTCCTCCGCCCGGCCGGGGCGGCACGCGTCGCGGAAGATCTGCGGGAACGGCTGTCTCAGCTCGCGGTCCGCCGCCTCCTCGCGCCACACGCGCACTTCCTCGGCCCCGGCCCGTACGGGATGCCACAGCCGCAGCAGCGCGCCCTCCTCGACCCGGTCCGCCGTGCCGCCCGCACCCGCCAGCGCCCAGCCGCCGCCCGTACGCTCCGGGAACCCGGCGATCCACGCGCCGCCCGCGCCGTCGCTCGCCTCCCACAGCAGCGTACGGGCCGCGGCACCCGTCACCGGGTGGTCCAGGCAGCTCTCGGCCCACTCCTCGGCGGACCAGACCGTGCCCCCGGCCAGCTGCTCCGCGAGCCGGTCGCACTCGGCGGGCAGCAGCGTCCGCAGCCGCTTCAAGGCCGCGCGCAGCTCGGCCAGTTCCGCCCCGTACTCCGCGCGGAGCGCCTTCGGCGGGGACTTCAGCACCCGGCCCTCGGGCCCCCGGAAGGAGAGGTCGGCCTCGGTGGGGGAGACGGACAGCACGGCCGTGTACGGGCCGAGCTGCTCCTCCCGCATGCCGCGCGCGTCCAGCCCCACCGTGGGCACCGACCGCTCGCGCACCCGGCCCGGAGCGACGCCCCCGCGCGCGACGATGTCCTCCAGCGCCCGGTCCACGCCCTTGAGCACCGTGCGGTTGCGCACCCCTCCCCGGACCCGCTCCAACTCCCGTGCGGCCGGCTCCCCCAGCGCGCCGTCGAACGTACCGAGCACGGCGACGGCGGCCGTGGCGATCCGCCCATGGCGGCACCGACCGCCGGAACCGCCCAGTCCGGTCCCGGCGCGGAGAGCGACGGCTCCTATGAGGGCGACGATCCGATCGGGGTACGCGGCCCGGTCGGCGTGTCCGACGTGATCACCGCGCTCATTGCACTCGCCGCCCCCGGCGTCCGGCACACCGCCCCGTACGCCCCCGCCCGCGGCATCGCCATCGCCGTCGCCCCGTACGCTCTCGGCCGCCGCCCACAGCAGCCCCCGCACCAGCTCGCCGTTTCCCTCCCCGGCGATGCCCAGCGCCCCGGACCGCAGCGCGTGCTCCTCCTGGGCGGCGATGCCGCGCAGCAGTGCCTCCACGGCCTCACCGGCGCTCGGCGCCGCGCCCAGCAGCACGGCCGTCGTGCGCCGCCAGCGCCCGGTCGCCCGCCCGCCGCCGCCCGCCACGCGGCGACAGTGACCCAGCAGCGCCGCCACGCCCGGTGCGGCGAGCAGCGCCGGATGCGCGGCGCGCATCGCCGGTCCGTACGCGTCGCCGTCGTCGAGAATGTCCGGCGGCAGACCGCACGACACCACGCCCTCTTCGCCCACCGCCATGGCGCGCACCCCTCCCCGATCCCGCTCCCCGATCCCACCGGCCCCGTACAGAAGACGATAGGCGGCACCACTGACAACGCCGGTGCCGGGCCGGTTCCGGGCCCCCGCCGCCGGAACCGCCGCCGGAACCGGTGCCGGGGTCAGGCCGGTTCGGCGGCCGGGAGGGACAGGACCATCGTCAGGCCGCCGCCGGGGGTGTCCTCCGGTGTGAGCGTCCCGCCCATCGCCTCCGCCAGGCCGCGGGAGAGCGCGAGGCCCAGCCCCAGTCCGGTCGAGTTGTCGGTGTCGCCCAGCCGTTGGAAGGGCAGGAACGCCCCTTGCCGGGCCGCTCCGGTCAGCCCCGGCCCCCGGTCCGTGACCCGCAGCTCCACCCGGCCCGCGCGCGCCGCGGCGGCCACGGAGACGGGGCGGCCGGCGGGGGAGTGGCGCAGGGCGTTGGCCAGCAGATGCGCCAGTATCCGGGCCAGTTGCGCGGGGTCGGCGCGTACGGCCGGGGCGGCGGCCACGCCGCGTACGGTCACGCCGGCCGCGTCGGCGCCCGCGAAGCGGTTCAGCACGGCGGGCAGCACCTCGCTCCAGCCGGTCGGCTGCAGGCGCAGTCGCAGCATTCCGGTCTGGAGGCGGCTCATGTCCACGAGGTCGTCCACGAGCCGTCCCAGCCGGGCCAGCGACTCCTCGGTGGCGCTGAGGAGTTCGTCGCGCTCCTCGGCGCTGAAGTCCACGTCGCGGCTGCGCAGCGACCCGACCGCGGCCAGGGCGCCGGCGAGCGGTGTGCGCAGGTCGTGGCTGACGGCGGCGAGCATGGCGGTGCGCAGCTGGTCGGCGGCGTCCGGGGGCTGGTTGCGCGGTGGTCGGTTCTGCGGCGGCCGGGCCCGCGGCGGCCGGTCGCGTAACAACGGGTCGTGCGCCGGCCGCCCTGCGGGGCGTGCCGGCATCAGAACCGGTCCGGGAAGGCGCGCGCGAGGAGCAGGAGTCCGACCAGCACGGCCGCGATCACGAGACCGACGACGTTCTCTACAGTCACTGCGCACTCCATGCGTGAGGGTCAGGGGCCGGTGCGGGAAGCCGGCTTCCGTAGCGCATCGCGCGCCACTGCCTATAGGGACCCCTGTTGACGGCCCTCTGGCGCATATCGCGCACACCTTGACGCCAATTTGACGGGCTTTCGCCCGATGGGGCGAGGCGGGTGCGGGAAGAACGCTCAGAACAGCGGGACTCAGTCCCAACAACACCTTCAGTCCCACTGATTACCCGCTTACGCTCTGGTGGCGGAAGCGAGCGCCTGCTACGTTCTTTGGTCTGGACCTGGCCCGATGGCTCGACGCAAGGGCGGCACCCTCCCGTGCGGAACGTCGTGGTAGCTCCGACCCAATCCGCCCGCCCGCCCGCTCGCCCGAACACGCCGGAGTACCACGTGCCCAGCCCCTGGACCACCGTCGTCATATCCCCGCACTTCGACGACGCAGCCCTCTCCCTCGCCGGCCTGCTGCGCCGCCTCGACGGGCCCGCCGCGGTCGCCACCGTGCACGCCGCCGCGGCGCCGGCCGGCAGCGAACTCTCCTACTGGGACTCGGTCTGCGGCTTCACCTCGACCGCCGAGACCCACCGCGCCCGGCTCGCGGAGGACGCCCGCGCGTGCGCCCTGATGCGCGTCGACCAGGTGCTCCTGGACCACGCCGACGGCCCGTACCGCGACAGCGAGCCCCTGACCTCGCTGACGGACTTCCTCGCGGGCCTGCCGCTCACCACGCGCGTCCTGCTGCCCCTCGGCACCAACCAGCGCGACCACCGGGCCGTACGGGACCAGGGCCTCGCCGCCCTCGCGGCCCGCCCCGGCGCCGACGCCGCCGACGCGCTCCGCCCCTGGGTCTACGCGGACCTCCCCTACTCCGGCGCGGCGGACGAATGGGGCACCGACCAGGCGTCGGCCGCCCTGGAGCGCAGCGACCGCGGCAGCGCGTACCGCGACCTCAAGTCCCGGTACCGCCTCGACGTCGTACAGGACCTCCACCTCACCGAGGAGGAATGGATCGCCAAACGCGAGGCCGTCCTCTGCTACACCTCCCAACTCGCCCCGGTCGCCGTCGACCACAAGGCCTTCCTCCGCAGCCCCGGCCCCCTCCAGTCCGAACTGGTCTGGGAACTGAGCTAGCACCGCGGTACGGGGCCGGGAACCCCGCGCCCCACACTCAAAGGCCCCCACACTCAAGGGCCCCACGGCGAAAGGCCCCGCCCCCGTCCGAAGACAGGTGCGGGGCCTCAGTGCGCGGGCCTCGGCGCGTACGGAGCGGACTCCGAGCGGAGCTCAGTGGCTCAGAAGCGGCGCGTGATCAGGGCGCGCTTCACTTCCTGGATGGCCTTCGTGACCTCGATGCCGCGGGGGCACGCGTCGGTGCAGTTGAAGGTGGTGCGGCAGCGCCAGACGCCGTCCTTGTCGTTGAGGATCTCCAGGCGCTGCTCACCGCCCTCGTCGCGCGAGTCGAAGATGAAGCGGTGCGCGTTGACGATGGCCGCCGGGCCGAAGTACTGGCCGTCGTTCCAGAACACCGGGCACGAGGACGTGCACGCGGCGCACAGGATGCACTTGGTGGTGTCGTCGAAGCGCTCGCGGTCCTCGGCGCTCTGGTGGCGCTCGCGGGTCGGCTCGTTGCCCGTGGTGATCAGGAACGGCATGACGTCGCGGTACGCCTGGAAGAACGGCTCCATGTCGACCACGAGGTCCTTGAGGACCGTGAGGCCCTTGATGGCCTCGACTGTGATCGGCTTGTCCGGGTTTATGTCCTTGATCAGGGTCTTGCACGCGAGGCGGTTCTTGCCGTTGATGCGCATCGCGTCGGAGCCGCAGATGCCGTGCGCGCAGGAGCGCCGGAAGGTCAGTGTCCCGTCCAGCTCCCACTTGATCTTGTGGAGGGCGTCGAGGACCCGTTCCTTGGGGTCGATTTCGAGCTTGAAGTCCTCCCAGACCGCGTCCGCCGAGACCTCCGGGTTGAACCGGCGGATCCGGAAGGTGGCCGTGATCAGGTGGCCCTTGTCGGCCTCCAGCGCGTCCAAGGAGGCCGAATGCCCGTCGGCCTTGTCCATCGTGGGGGTGCTCATCAGTACTTACGCTCCATCGGCTGGTAGCGGGTCTGCACGACCGGCTTGTAGTCGAGGCGGATCGTCTCTTTGCCGGAGGAGTCCGTCTCGCGGTACGCCATGGTGTGCCGCATGAAGTTGACGTCGTCGCGGTTCGGGTAGTCCTCGCGGTAGTGACCGCCGCGCGACTCCTTGCGGGCCAGCGCCGATACGGCCATGACCTCGGCCAGGTCGAGCAGGTTGCCCAGCTCGATGGCCTCCAGCAGGTCGGTGTTGAACCGCTTGCCCTTGTCCTGCACGGACACGTTCTTGTACCGCTCGCGCAGCTCGCCGATGGTCTCCACGGCGGTCTTGATCGTCTGCTCGGTGCGGAACACCATCACGTTGGCGTCCATGCACTCCTGGAGCGCCTTGCGCAGCTCGGTGACGCGCTCGGTGCCCGTGGAGTCGCGCAGGGACTCGACCTGTGAGGCGACCAGCGAGGCCGGGTCCTCCGGCAGCTCGACGAAGTCGTTCTTCGCCGCGTACTCGGCGGCGGCGATGCCCGCCCGGCGGCCGAAGACATTGATGTCGAGCAGCGAGTTGGTGCCCAGCCGGTTCGCGCCGTGCACGGAGACGCAGGCGACCTCGCCGGCGGCGTACAGGCCCGGCACGACGGTGGTGTTGTCGGCCAGCACCTCGCCCTCGACGTTGGTCGGGATGCCGCCCATGGCGTAGTGCGCGGTCGGCTGGATCGGGATCGGGTCCGTGTACGGCTCGATGCCCAGGTACGTCCGCGCGAACTCGGTGATGTCCGGCAGCTTGGCGTCCAGCTGCTCCGGCGGCAGGTGGGTCAGGTCCAGGTAGACGTGGTCGCCGTCGGGGCCGCAGCCGCGGCCCTCGCGGATCTCCGTGTAGATGGAGCGGGAGACCACGTCGCGCGAGGCGAGGTCCTTCATGACGGGCGCGTACTTCTCCATGAAGCGCTCGCCGTCCTTGTTGCGGAGGATGCCGCCCTCGCCGCGCGCGCCCTCCGTCAGGAGGATGCCCATCCGCCAGATGCCTGTCGGGTGGAACTGGAAGAACTCCATGTCCTCCAGCGGCAGCCCGCGCCGGTACGCGGCGGCCTGGCCGTCACCGGTCAGGGTGTGCGCGTTGGAGGTCACCTTGAAGAACTTGCCGGTGCCGCCGGAGGCGAAGATGATCGCCTTCGCCTGGAAGACGTGGATCTCGCCGGTCGCCAGCTCGTACGCGACGACGCCGGCGGCCTTCTTGACCCCGTCCACGTCCTGGAGCAGCAGGTCCAGGACGTAGAACTCGTTGTAGAACTCCACGCCCTCCTTGACGCAGTTCTGGTACAGCGTCTGGAGGATCATGTGGCCGGTGCGGTCCGAGGCGTAGCAGGACCGGCGGACGGGGGCCTCGCCGTGGTTGCGGCTGTGGCCGCCGAAGCGTCGCTGGTCGATGGTGCCGTCGGGCGTCCGGTTGAACGGCAGGCCCATCCGCTCCAGGTCGAGGACCGAGTCGATGGCCTCCTTCGCCAGGATCTCGGCGGCGTCCTGGTCGACCAGGTAGTCGCCGCCCTTGATCGTGTCGAAGGTGTGCCACTCCCAGTTGTCCTCCTCGACGTTGGCGAGGGCGGCGGCCATGCCGCCCTGCGCCGCGCCGGTGTGGGAGCGGGTCGGGTAGAGCTTGGTCAGCACGGCGGTGCGGCTGCGCTTCGTCGACTCGATGGCCGCGCGCATGCCGGCGCCGCCTGCGCCGACGATCACGGTGTCGTACTTGTGAATCTTCATGGGTTAAGCCTCGGTCCCGGGGTCTACTGGATGTTCGGGTCGAAGGTGAAGATCACCAGCGTGCCCAGAAGGACGGTGAACACCGTGGCGGTGTACAGCAGCATCTTCAGCCAGAAGCGGGTGTTGTCCCGCTGCGCGTAGTCGTTGATGACCGTGCGCAGGCCGTTGGCGCCGTGCAGCATCGCCAGCCACAGCATCGTGAGGTCCCACACCTGCCAGAACGGCGAGGCCCAGCGGCCGGCGACGAACGCGAAGCCGATCTTGGAGACACCGCCGTCCAGGACGAGCTGGATCAGCAGGTGGCCGAGGACGAGGACGACCAGCACGATGCCGGACAGGCGCATGAAGAGCCAGCCGTACATCTCGAAGTTGGTGCGGGTCGACTTGGGGGTCTTCTTGGTACGCGCGCGGGGCGGCTCGATCACCGGAGCCGGGTGGTCCGCGTCGTACAGCGACACGGAGTCGTGCGGCGTTGTGGTCTCTGCGGAGGACATCTCAGCTCCCGAACAGCGTGCGCAGGGTGTGCTGCAGCACGGGGTAGAAAGCGCCGGCCATCAGCACGACCCAGACGCCGACGACGGTCCAGAGCAGCTGCTTCTGGTACTTCGGGCCCTTCGACCAGAAATCCACGGCGATGACCCGCAGGCCGTTGAGCGCGTGGAAGAGGATGGCGGCCACCAGGCCGTACTCCATCACGTTGACGATGGGCGTCTTGTACGTCGCTACGACGTCGTCGTACGCCTGGGGAGAGACGCGGACGAGAGCGGTGTCGAGGACGTGCACGAACAGGAAGAAGAAAATGAGGACGCCAGTGACTCGATGAGCCACCCAGGACCACATGCCTTCCCGGCCGCGGTACAGCGTTCCAGCCGGCACTGAAAACCCTCCGGGAGCGGGGATTGGGGGCTGCCGCCAGCTTCTAACAGGTGAGAGGAACACTGTCGGTCGGGCCCGGCCGGGTACGGTCCACCGGCCCTGGCCATCGTAGCGACGACGTGTCGGTTCGTTCGCCCGGGGTCCTTAGGTGTGATCAAACAGGCACGTACGGCCTACGCGGGAGGGGCGCGGGCCGCCCTGAAGGCCCGGTTTCGGGGCGTATGTTCGTACGGGCGTTCGAGGCGGGGCGGTCCGCGCGCGGCGCGCCGCTCACGCTCCCGGGCACCCCTGCGCGTCCGGTACGGGCGCGGCCTCCGTGACGAGCCGGGCCAGCCGGCCGCGGGCGAGTCGCCGCGTCTCGTCGGCGGTGACGGCGCGCTCCTCGTCGGGCTCGTGGGTGAGCCGGACGCGGATGGCGGCGAGCACCTGGCCCAGCGCCTCCTCCGGCGCGAAACTGTCCAGGCAGATCACGAAGACATGGCCGAATTTGCTCTCGTACGCGGCGTGCGCGGCCCGTAGCGCGGTGTATGCGGCGAGGGTGCCCGGACCCGGCGGGCCGGCCGGGTCGCCGCTGTCGGCGGCCAGCGGCGGGTGGTGCGCGGCCTGCTCGCCCGCGAGCGCCTCGGCGAGATCCGCGGGGGTGAGGTCGTAGGCGGCCTCGTCGGCGGCGGCGAGCAGCGCGTCCAGGTCGGGGTAGGGGCGGTGGGCCGCGATCCGCTCGATCCACCGGCGGCTGCCGCAGCAGGCGCGCAGGGCTTCCTCGGCCGCTCGGGGTGCGGCGGAGTTGAGTCGGTCGAGGCCGTGGTGCATGAAATCCTCGGGCTGGGTCGGGCGAGCGGGGCGGGAGGCCGCGGAGCGGCTGAGCGGCCATGGGGCAAAGGGATAGGGGTGGGGAAGGCGTGAAGGGGGAGGCGCGGGGGATTGAGTCGTCACCGTAGCGATGCAACTCGGCCACTGTCCGACGGATGCACGAATTTCACCCGGACGTGAGGCGCTACGGGCGCGTAACTGACGGCTGAAGGGGCAACACCCCATACCTTCGCCCCGGAATCATGCGAATCACACCGATCATCCAGAGTCACCCCTGATCAGGAGGAAATGCGCCATGCGGTTGCCCCGCAGCATCAGCCGGACAGCGGTCGTACGGGCCGCCGTCGCGGGCGCCGTCGTGGTCGTGGCCGTCATCATCGGCTTCCTCGTATGGCCGAAGGACGACGGTTCCAGCACCCCCGGTGCGCCGTCCCACAGCCCCACGCCCACCCCCGCCCCCACCGGCCCGCTCTCCAAGCCGCCCCGCACCATCCCCGCCGTACGGGACTTCGACGCCGCCCGCGGCCCCGGCTGGCGGCCCTCGCACACCGCCCGCGTCATCGCCGACCCGAGCGGCCCGCTCGCCGAAACGGCCCGCCTCCTCGCCCGCGACCTCGACCTGAAGACCGCCTCCGGCCCCGCCCGCCGCGGCGACGTCGAGCTCCGCCTCGGCCACGGCGACGGCCCCGAGTCGTACACCATGACCACCCGCGACGGCCGCGTGACGATCACCGGCGCCGACGGGGCCGGAGCCTTCTACGGCACCCGCACCGTCGTACAGGCCGTGCGTTCCGGCGGACAGGTGCCCGAGGGGACCGTCCGGGACCGCCCCGACCGCCCCCAGCGCGGCCTCAACCTCGACATCGCCCGCAAGTTCTTCGACGCCGACTGGATCGAGGCCCGCCTCCGCGAGATGGCCGACCTCAAACTCAACCAGCTCTGCCTGCACTTCTCCGACGACCAGGGCTTCCGCATCGAGAGCAGCAGCCACCCCGAGATCGTCTCCGACCAGCACCTCACCAAGGCCCAGCTGCGCCACATCACCGACCTCGCCGCCGGCCTGCACATCGAGGTCATCCCCGAGATCGACTCGCCCGGCCACCTCGGCGCGGTCTTCAAGGCCCACCCCGGCCTCGAACTCCGCAACGCTTCCGGCCGCCCCGCGCGCGGCGCCGCGGACATCTCCGACAAGAAGGCCGCCCAGATCGTCGACGACCTGCTGCGCGAGTACGCCCCGCTCTTCCCCGGTCCGTACACGCACCTCGGCGGCGACGAGTACCTCGCCCTCATGGCCGACGACCCCGAGAGCTCCTACCCCGGTCTCGCGGAGAGCGCCCGCGAGAAGTACGGGCCCGAGGCCAAGGTCCAGGACCTGGCGACGGGGTGGCTCAACGACCGGGCGGCGACGGTGCGTTCCCTCGGCGGCAAGGCCAAGGTGTGGAACGACGGCGTCCACGCCGGCGGCGTCGTCGCCGCCGACAAGAACCGCGAGATCGAGTACTGGACCGGCACCGAGCTCGGCGCCCGCGACCCGCTGGAGTACCTGAAGGAGGGCCGCAAACTCGTCAACCTCAACGACGAGTTCCTCTACTACGTGCTCGGCCAGCCCAACCAGTTCCGCTACCCCACCGGGCAGCGGATCTACGAGCAGTGGACCCCCGCCGTGCTGCGCGGCACCAAGCCCGTACCCGCCTCCCTCGCCGGACCGGACCGCGTACTCGGCGGCCGGCTGGCGATCTGGGGCGACATCCCCGGCGCCCAGACCACCGAGCAGGTCGCGCGCGGCATCCGGCTGCCGCTGCGGGCCGTGGCCCAGAAGCTGTGGGACCCGCGCCGGCCCCGCCTGTCCTGGAAGGAGTTCACGGCGCTGGCCGACCGCGTGGAGCGCTGACGGCGCGGTACCCGGCAGTAGGCCCCCGGACGGCGCCGCGCCACAGGAAGGCTTGTCAGTATGGGGGACAACCATTGCCGATGCTCACGCATCTAGCCACGGCGGAGTGCGCGTTCGCGCTCCCGCGCACCTGAACGAGGGCCCCGATGAAGATCGAATTCCTGATCCACAACGCGTACGGAATCGGCGGCACGATCCGCTCGACCGTCAACCTCGCCGCAGCACTCGCTGACCGGCACGACGTCCGCATCACGAGCGTCAACCGCCCGGCGGACGCCCCCGAGCTGACGATCGATCCGCGCGTCCCCGTCACCCCCCTCGTCGACCTGCGCGAGGGCGCCGACACCGACGAGTACGCCGACCCGCTCAACCAGCGGCCCAGCGCCCTCTTCCGGGACGAGCGGATCGACAACGGGCGGATGGCCGCCACCGCCCTGACCGACCAGCGCGTCGCCGCGCACCTCGCCGCCACCGACGCCGACGCCGTCATCGCCACCCGCCCCAAGCTCATCGGCTACCTCGCCGAATACGGCAGCGACCGCTACCTCCGGCTCGGCCAGGAACACCTCACCCACGAGGCGCACGTACCCGAGCTGCACGAGGTGATGGACCCCGCCATCGCCGCCCTCGACGCGTTCGCCACCGTCTCCGAGGCCGACGCCGGGCACTACCGGGACGCCCTCCCCGACGCCCGCGCGCGCATCCTGTGCATCCCCAACGCCGTGCCCGCCCCCGCCGCCGCCCCCGCCGACCTCGGCGCCGGCTCCACCAACACCATCGTCTCCGCCGGCCGCCTCGTCGCCGTCAAGCGCTACGACCGGCTCATCGCCGCCTTCGCCAAGGTCGCCGCCGACCGACCCGACTGGAACCTGCGGATCTACGGCCGCGGCCCCGCCAAGGCCAAGCTGCGCAAGCAGATCGAGCGGCTCGGGCTGTACGAGCGGGTCCTGCTGATGGGCGCCCGCTCGCCCATCGAGACCGAGTGGGCCAAGGGCTCCATCGCCGCCGTCGCCTCCGACGCCGAGTCCTTCGGCATGACCATCGTCGAGGCCATGCACGCGGGCCTGCCCGTCGTCGCCACCGACTGCCCGTACGGCCCGCGCGAGATCCTCACCGACGGCACCGACGGCCTCCTCGTCCCCCTCGACGACTCCGACGCCGTCGACGCCTACGCCGACGCCCTCCTGAGACTCACCGGCGACGCCGAACTCCGTCGCACGCTGGGCGCCGCCGCCCGCCGCACCGCCCACCGCTACGAGCCGTCCACCATCGCCGGCCGCTACGAGCAGCTCTTCGAGGAGCTGCGCCCCGGCTGCACCACCGCCGCCCCGGCCAAGGGCGGGCTGCTGCGCGGCCTGTTCGGAGGCGGCAAGTCGGGGGCCAAACCGGCCGGAAAGAAGAAGGCGGCCCCCGCCCACAGCCCCGCCGACGCGAACCCCGGCGCGCGCTGCGCCGTCGAGAGCGACGGCACCCTGACCGTCTCCCTCCGCTCCGAACAGCTCACCGCCGCCGACTCCCACCTCCTGCTCCGCCACCGCGGCACCAAGGGCAAGGAGTCCCTGCGCGTCGAGCTCCCCAAGCGCCGGCTGCCCGGCGAGCGCGTCGAGGTCCGCGTCGAGCGCTCGGCGCACACCATGACCGAGGGCCGCTGGGACAGCTACGTGGAGCGCTCCGGCGACAAGACCCGCCGTCGCCTGACGGCCGAACTCGTCGAGCAGAAGCGCCTGCTGAACCTCCCCCTCACCGAGACCGGCGACGGCGTCGGCCACTGGGTCCCGTACGAGACGAGCGACGGCTTCCTGGCCGTACGCACCTGGCAGCGCGCCGTGCACGCCGAGGCCGCCGAGGTCCTGGTCGGGGACGACGGCATCACGGTCTCCGTCGACGTCGGCCCCGCCCTCGGCGGCAAGCGGCTCGGCGACGGCGCGGAGCTGGTCGCCCGGCTGCGCGGCGGCGACGGCTCCGTCGGGGACGTGCGCGCGCCGATCGAGAACCACGGCGGCTGCCTGCCGTACGAGCCGATGGCCCAGCGGCACGGCGCCGAGGCCGACCTGTGGGACCTGTGGGTACGCCCGTCGAAGGGCGCCGAACTGGTCCGCGTCGGCCGCATCCGCGGGGACTTCGCGGACCGCAAGGGCATCGACACCTTCCCCGCCGCCGCCCGCGGCGAGGTCCGGCTGCGCCCGTACTTCACCGTCACCAACGACCTGACTGTCTCGGTGAAGGACGCCGCCGACGAAACGGCGTGAACGGGATCGGTTCGGGGAGGGCCGGACGCCGGTGCGGCGTCCGGCCCTCCGGCCCGTCCGGCCCCACGGCGGCGAACTTCGACGGGAGCGGCGGCAACTCGCCGGGTGCGGCGGCAAGATGGACGGGCGCCGCCGACCGCCGGTGCGCCTCCGGGACGCGGCGGGGCACGTGCGGCCGGGCGGACGGCGGAGGGGTCGGCGGCCGAGGTGCGACGTCCCCGTGAGGCCGTGCGCCGCAAGGCCGAGAGCCGTGTGATCAAAGGAGATCAGGATGGGCTTCTGGGGCTACTTCGTCGTCGGCCGAAGCGAACGAGGGCTCGTCGAATGCGCCGTCTTCGACGAGAGCCACGACCACCTGGAGCTCACCGACGCCTTCGCGGACGGCTGGCAGCTGTGGCAGCACCCGCCCGAGCCCGAACTCGGCGACATCGACTCGCTCGTACGGGGCCTCACGAAGGAGACCGGCGCCCCCGCCCTCGCCGCGTACGTCCTGGACAGCGAGTGCGCGGTCGTCGCGGCGGCCAGCCCGTCCGGCGGCTCCTGGTCGGCGTGCCTGGGCCGCGCGACCATGGCCCGCTATATGGAACAGAGCGAGATGGATATCGGCGAACTGTTCCTCACCCCGCGCGACGCCGCCTCCCAGGGCGTCGCCTGGGCCGCCGCCGCGGGCCGCATCGCCCACGCCGGCGCCCTCGCGCGAGTACTGGCGGCCGAGCCCGAACCGTTCGTGGAGAACCTCTTCTACGACCTCCTCGCCGAACTCGGCATCGAGGACGAGACCGACACCGACGCCCCCGACCGGAGGCACGGCCGCGATCAGGGCCGCGATCACGGCCACGAGAGCTGACCGCCGGAGGGAGGGAGGGACGGCCGGGGCCGCCACTCCTGACCCGACTCAGCCGGAAGACGCCTCTGAGCAGGTATTTCGTCTGCTCGGAGGCCCTTCTCGCTTGAGCTGATCGCAAATCCGTGCATACCCACTACTGCGATTTCCGTCGAAGTACACTTAGACGGAATCCGTCGCAGTCGATGTGCGGGAGCGCGAGTGAAGGAAAGCCTGCCGGCCAAGCCGGACGATGTGGTCGACCGGGACCGCGAGTGGGGTCTGCTCGCGGAGTTCCTCACCGACCCGGACCCGGCCATGCGCCTGGGCATCGTGTCGGGGCGGCGCAGGCATGGGAAGTCATACCTTCTGCAGGCGCTGTCCGAGCAGGTCGGCGGCCTCTACGTCACAGCGGTCCGGGAGGAGGGACGGCTGCCCGCGATCCGGCGATTCAGTGACGCGGTCGCGGCCCACGCCGGCCTGCGGCCGGGCAGTCTGCGCCTGACCGACTGGCGTGACGTCCTGTCCAACGCCCTCGACGTGACCGCCCGTTCGCCCCGTCCGCTCCTGGTGATCGACGAGTTGCCCTACCTGCTCCAGCACTCCCCGGAGATCCCGGGACTGCTGCAACAGCTCTATGACGAGCGCCAGCGGGGCGCCCGGCCCGGCGCCGGGCCGGGGCCACGGCTGATCCTGTGCGGCTCCGCGATGAGCGTCATGCACGAACTGCTCTCCGGAACCAAGCCGCTGCGGGGACGTGCCGTGGTCGATCTGCGGCTGGGCGCCTTCGACTACCGGGACAGCCGGACCTTCTGGCAGATCGCCGACCCCCTGACCGCGCTGAAGGTGCACGCGGTTCTGGGCGGGGCCCCCGGCTACCGGCCGGTGGCCGCCCGACCGCACCCGGACGACGGCTTCGACACCTGGCTGACCCGGACGCTGCTCGATCCGGGGCGGGCGGTGTACTCACGTACCGAGACCGAATACCTGCTGCGCGAAGACCCGAGGATCACGCAGCACACGCTGTACTACGACATCCTCACCGCGATCGCGCGAGGCGCCACCACCCCCAGCAAGATCGGCGCCGCCCTGGAGCGCCCGCGCAACGCCGTCGCCCACCCGCTCGGAGTGCTGGAATCCACCGGCTACATCCGCCGGGAACAGGACATCCTCCGCACCAGGCACCCGGTCATCACCCTCACCGACCCCGTGATCCGCTTCAACCAGCTGATCACCCTTCCGCAGGCCGCCGCCGTGGAGCAGGGCTTCGCCGAGCAGGTGTGGCAGCAGGCCGCCCCGACCTTCAACTCCAAGATCCTCGGGCCGCACTTCGAGGACCTCTCCCGCGACTTCACCCGCCGCTACGCCCACACCCTGCTGCCCGGCGGGCTGCCCGGCCCGGTCGGCACCACCGAGGTCGCCGACCAGGCCGCCAGGACCAAGCACGAGGTCGATGTCATCGCCCTGGCCGCGGGCGAGCGCCCGCAGGCTCCCCACGCGAAGATCGCGCTGCTGGGCGAGGCCAAGGCGACGGCCGCCCGCCGTGGAACCGGCGACCTGGAGCGCTTGGAACACATCCGTGCCCTGCTCTCGGCCCAGGGCTACGACACCACCGCCACCACCCTGGCCCTGTACTCCCTGCACGGCTTCTACCCCGACCTGGTCGACCTGGCCGACCGCCGCGACGACCTTCTCCTGGTCGACCTGCCCGCCTTCTACAACAGTTGACGCCCAGAGCGCGGGCAGTGCCGGTGCGCGAACCAGGAGGATCAGGGGAAAGGGAAGAGGGAGGGACGGCCGGGGCCGCCACCCCCCACAGGAGAGGCCCCGGCCGCCGTCCGGTACGGGCATGTGTACGGCCCGTACTTCTTACAGCGCCGCGTGCCGCGAAACCGTCACACCGCGCGGCCGTGCGGGCGGTTCGGCGGCTCTGGACGGAACCGGGCGGGTGCCCGTAACGTGCTGGTCCGCGCCGGTGGGCGCGATTTCGCTCATCATGCCCGTGACCGGCGAGCGGTCACGTCTCCTGGGGGTCTCGAAGATGCATCCGTGCGGGAGCTGCCGCGCCGTCGCCGTGGGGCAGGACGGCCGCTGCGCCGCGTGCGGCGCGTACCAGCAGCAGCCGGGCCCGTACCAGCAGCAGCCAGGCCCCTATCCACAGGGCGGTGGATATCCGATGGGAGCCCCGCCCGCGCCCTACGCGCCCCCGCGGCTGCCCGCCGGCGGGGTGGATCTGCGCCGCGGGCTCGCGACGGCGGTGACGGCGCTGCTCGCGGTGACCATCGTCGTGCTGGTGCTGCGGATCGTCGCCGCGGCCGGGCAGTACGGCATCATCTCGGACGCCCTCGACGGCGGCCGGGCCAGTAAGTCCGACCTCGACGGCGCGGACGACTTCTTCCGGATCATGCTGCTGATCGGCACGCTGACGCAGCTGGCGACGGCCGTCGTATGGGCCGTGTGGTTCCGGCGGACGCGGCTCAACGCCGAGGTGTTCGCGCCCGGCGGGCACCGCTACGGCAGCGGCTGGGCGGCGGGCTCCTGGTTCACGCCGGTGGTGAACCTCTGGTTTCCCAAGCAGATCGCCAACGACATCTGGCGGGCCAGCTCCCCGGCCGGGCCCTACGGGCCCCGTGGCGTGCTCAACGCCTGGTGGGTGCTGTGGATCGTCGGGAACGTGTTCGGTTCGGGCGCCACCATGCAGTACCTCGTCGCGCGCGGCCGGATGGTCGACGCCGACACCGCCGTCTTCGACGTCCGCGGCCGAGTCGACGCCTTCCAGACCGCGCTCGCCTCCAGCATCGTCGCCTGCCTCGTGCTGCTCGCCGCCGCCATCCTCGCGATCCTCTTCGTCCGCCGCCTCACCGCGATGCAGGAGCAGCGGGCCATGGCGGGGCCGCAGGGCGGCGGTCCGATGTACGCCGGTGCGATGCCGGGCATGCCGTACGGCAATCCCGGGTACCCGGCCCCGGGCCAGGGCGGCTACGGCTACCCCGGTCCGCCGCAGAGCCCGCCCCCGCCGGCCCCGCAGGCGGGCCCGTACGGGCAGCAGGGCGGGCAGCCCCCGTACGGCTCCGGCCCGGCGAGGTACTGAACCGCGGGCCGACCGGAGTGGGGCAGGATGTGGGCGTGCTGGGGGACGACGCTGAGCTGACCGCCGCCGTATACGCGGCGCAGGGCGGGGACGAGACGGCCTTCAGAACCGTCTACCGCTCCGTACAGCCCCGGCTGCTCGGCTACCTGCGCACCCTGGTCGGCGAACCCGACGCGGAGGACGTCGCCTCCGAGGCGTGGCTCCAGATCGCCCGCGACCTCGGCCGGTTCCGCGGCGACGCCGACCGGTTCCGCGGCTGGGCCGCCCGCATCGCCCGCAACCGCGCCCTCGACCACATCCGGCTGCGCGGCCGGCGGCCCGCCATCGGCGGCGACGAGAGCGAGCTGGAGGGCCGCGCCGCCGACGCCGACACGGCCGGGGAGGCGCTGGAATCGCTGGGCACCGGGCGCGCGTTCGCCCTCATAGCCCAACTGCCGCAGGACCAGGCGGAGGCCGTCGTGCTGCGCGTGGTGGTCGGCCTCGACGCGAAGAGCGCGGCCGGGGTGCTGGGCAAACGGCCCGGAGCGGTACGTACCGCCGCGCACCGGGGGCTGCGGCGGCTGGCGGAACTGGTGACGGGGTCGCCGGGGACGGCGGGGCCGGACCCGGTTCCGGGGCGGCGGGGGACGCGCACGCCGCCCACCGGGGTGGGAGCTTCCGCAAGTGTGACGCAATTGCGCTCCGGGACGCAGAAGGACATGTGATGGCGGACGACCACCGGTACGGCTGGCTGGACGACGACGCCGCGGAGCGGCTGCTGCGCGGCGAACCGGTCCATGCCGACGATCCGGCCGGTACGGACGCGGCGGAAGTGGCGGACACGGCGGATGCGGCAGATGCCATGGACGCTGCGGATGCGATGGGCGGCTCGGGCGGCTCGGGCGAGGCAGCCGGGGCGGATGCGGCCGGAGGCGCGCGGGATGTGCCGAGCGCCGAGGACGTGAGCAGCGAGCGCGGTGCCGGAACCGGTGCCGGTGCCGCAGGTCGCGGGAGTGGGCGGACCGCCGCTGACCGGCTCGCCGACGCGCTCTCCGACGTCACCGCCGAGCTGACGGCCGCCGGGCCCGACGGCCGGCTCCCCGGCGAGGAACGGGCACTTGCCGCATTCCGGGCGGCGCGCGCCGAGCAGCCCGCGCCGGTGCGGACCGTATGGCTGGGCGCGCTGGCCGGCCGGCCCTCGTTCGTACGGCGGCCCCTGAAGGCGGCGTTCGCGCTGGCGCTCGCGGGCTGTGCGTTGGGCGGCGTGGCCGTCGCGGCCGGTACGGGCATGCTCCCGGCCCCCTTCGGCGACGGCGGCGAGCCGGGGCCCGCGACGAGCGTCTCGGCGGCCGACGACACGGGCGGCGGCTCCCGGTCGCCCCGGCCGGACCTCGAACTGAGCACGGGGGACCCCTCGCGGTACCCGTCGGGCTCCTCCGGCACCGCGCCGGGGGCGTCCCCGACGCCGGGCGGTGGATCGCCGGGTTCCGGGCACGGGGACGAGGACGGGGCCGACCCGTCCCCCAGCCGACAGGACGACGGCGACCCTCGCGGTGAGGGCAAGGCGGAGCACGGCGGCAAGCCAGGCAAGCCCGATAAATCCGGTAAGGGCGGCAGGGCCTGGGCCGAAGCGGTGTGCCGTGAGTACCTGTCCGCGAAGCGCGGCCCGAGCGGGGAACTCGACGACAAGAAGCTGCGGCGGCTGGAACGCGCCGTCGGCGGCCCGGCCGCCGCGCACAAGTACTGCGAGCGCGTCCTGGATTCCGGGGGCTCAGGGGCGGCCGGGGGTTCCGGGGCGGCCGGAGGTTCAGGGGCATCGGACGGCGCCGGAGGCGGCGGCCACGGCCATGGCGGCGGCCACGGTCACGGCGGCCACTCCGGCGGCGGCGCCGGGGACGACGAGGGGGAAGGGGGCGGAGGCGACGGCTCGGGACCAGGCGGGGGCGCGGGTGGCGGAAACAGCGACCCCGGCCCCGGCCCCACCACCCCGACGCCCGCCCCGCCCACGGTCGCACCGTCACCGACCACCTCGGCCACCCCGTCGGCGACGGCCTCGCCGGTGCTGGTTTCGGCCCCGGCGAACGGGTGACACGGTCGGGTGTGACGTTTTTCGGACGTCCGGCGCTGAATGAAGCAGGCCGACTGGTCATCGGCCGCGCATGAGGCCGGGGTTCCCCCCGTACCAACGGCCAGTGCGCATCCGGCGCGGGCGGGGCACGTTCCCCCGGCCCTGCCCGCGCTGCTCTTTCGACCGGTCGTACGGCTACCGGTCGTATGGCTACCGGCCGGCTACCGGCCGTACGGCTACCGGTAGACGACGACCCGGTCGCCCCTGCGGACCTCCCGGAAGAGCGCCGCGATCTTCTTCTTGTCCCGGACGTTGATGCAGCCGTGCGAGGCCCCCGCGTAGCCGCGCGCCGCGAAGTCCGAGGAGTAGTGCACGGCCTGGCCGCCGCTGAAGAACATCGCGTACGGCATCGCCGAGTGGTAGATCGTCGACACGTGGTGGCGGCTCTTGAAGTCCACTTTGAACGCGCCCTCGCGCGTCGGCGTGTACTGCGAGCCGAACCGCACGTCCATGGCCGACACGACCTTGCCGTCCACCATCCAGGCCAGCGTGTCGCTCTTCTTGCTGATGCACAGCACACGCCCGGTCCGGCACCGCCGGTCGGGCGTGTCGAGCGGCTCGGTGGTCGGGGGGTGCGGCTTCTTGACCGCCAGATGCGACGTATGGGGTGCAGGGGGTGTAGGGGTCGCGTGGTGGGTGCGGTGGGTACGGGGCTGAGTGGGGGCGTGCGGCGCGCGGTGGGCGGCATTTCCAGACGAGCCCGATGAGCCGGAAGAGCCGGACGCGCCGGGCCAGGAGGGCCACGGCCGTACGCCCGTAGCGGGCTTGGCGTCCGAGCCCGAGCCCGAGCCCGGGTCCGTACGGGCGTGGCTGCCGCCGGCCGCCGGCGGCGAGGCGCCGGAGACGGGCGCGGTCTGCACCTTGCACCCGGCGGTCAGCGCCACCGCCCCCGCCGCCACTCCTGCCGCGACGAGCACTCTGCGTACGAGAGTTGTCTGCTGCATCACCGCTGGATGATGCCCAGGGCCGCCGACGCCCGAACCTCACCCCCGGACGAGGTGGCACCGCCCCGGTCGACGGGCAGGCTGTGAGGAAGGTCCCAGCCTGTGCGGCTCCACCCTTCGCACGGCCGCCGCTACAGTCCGCGGCGGACCCCTGGTACCTGCGGCATCTGCACGGCATCTGCTCGGCATCTGTTTGTTCGGCATCTGTTGTTCGGCAACTCAGCGGGAGGCACAGAACCCATGGCGCGTGAGACAGAGTCCGGCCTGCCCATCGAGCCGGTCTACGGTCCGGACGCACTCGCCGACTGGGACGCGGCCGACATACTGGGCGAGCCGGGTTCGTACCCCTTCACCCGCGGCGTCTATCCGACGATGTACACGGGACGGCCGTGGACCATGCGCCAGTACGCCGGGTTCGGCACGGCCGCCGAGTCCAACGCCCGCTACAAGCAGCTGACCGCCAACGGCACCACGGGCCTGTCCGTCGCCTTCGACCTGCCGACCCAGATGGGCCACGACTCCGACGCGCCCCTCGCCGGCGGCGAGGTCGGCAAGGTCGGCGTCGCCATCGACTCCATCGAGGACATGCGGATCCTGTTCGACGACATCCCGCTGGACAAGGTCTCCACCTCGATGACCATCAACGCCCCCGCCGCGCTCCTGCTGCTCCTCTACCAGCTCGTCGGCGAGGAGCAGGGCGTACGGGCGGACCAGCTGACCGGCACCATCCAGAACGACGTGCTCAAGGAGTACATCGCCCGCGGCACGTACATCTTCCCGCCCAAGCCCTCCCTGCGGCTGATCGCGGACATCTTCAAGTACTGCAAGGCCGAGATCCCGAAGTGGAACACGATCTCGATCTCCGGCTACCACATGGCCGAGGCCGGGGCGTCGCCCGCGCAGGAGATCGCCTTCACGCTCGCGGACGGCATCGAGTACGTGCGTACGGCCGTGGCGGCGGGCATGGACGTCGACGACTTCGCGCCGCGGCTGTCCTTCTTCTTCGTCTCGCGGACGACGATCCTCGAAGAGGTCGCCAAGTTCCGGGCCGCGCGCCGGATCTGGGCGCGGGTCATGCGGGAGGAGTTCGGCGCGCGGAATCCCAAGTCGCAGATGCTGCGCTTCCACACCCAGACCGCGGGCGTACAGCTCACCGCGCAGCAGCCCGAGGTCAACCTCGTACGGGTGGCCGTGCAGGGGCTCGCGGCGGTGCTCGGCGGCACGCAGTCGCTGCACACCAATTCCTTCGACGAGGCCATCGCCCTGCCGACCGACAAGTCGGCGCGGCTCGCCCTGCGCACACAGCAGGTGCTGGCCTACGAGACGGACGTGACGGCGACCGTCGACCCCTTCGCGGGCTCGTACGTCGTCGAGACGATGACCGACGACGTGGAGCGGGCCGCGCTCGATCTGATGGCCAGGGTCGAGGACATGGGCGGCGCGGTCGCCGCGATCGAGAACGGCTTCCAGAAGAACGAGATCGAGCGCAGCGCGTACCGCATCGCGCAGGAGACGGACAGCGCCGAACGCGTCGTCGTCGGCGTCAACCGCTTCCAGCTCGACGAGGAGGAGCCGTACGAGCCGCTGCGCGTCGACCCCGCCATCGAGGCCCAGCAGGCGGCGCGGCTGGCCGCGCTGCGCGCCGAACGGGACCAGGCGGCGGTGGACGCGGCGCTGGCCGAGCTGAAGAAGGCCGCGGAGAGCGAGGCGGGCTCGGCCAACGTCCTCTACCCGATGAAGGACGCCCTGCGGGCGAAGGCGACGGTGGGCGAGGTCTGCGACGCGCTGCGCGAGGTGTGGGGGACGTACGTGCCGGCCGACGCGTTCTGACGTGAAGGGCGGGGGAGCGGGCGCGGGTGGTGGCGGGGGCGCGGGTGGTGGCGGAGGCAGCGGGACCGGCGCCGGTTTAGCCGGCTATACGTACGGCTACGGCCTCTTCGTCGTCGGCGGGCTGGACCTGGCGGGGCTCGCGGACGCCCTCGCGGAGGGCTTCGGCGTGTCGGCGGCCGAGATCGGCGTGGCCGCCGCGGGCGACGCACCCGCGCCGTCTCCCGTCGTGTGCTCGTACCGGTCGGTGACCGGCGACGTCTCCTGGCACCTGGAGATCCGCGTCCGGGAGGGCGCGGCCGACCCGCCCGAGGGCCGGGCCCTGGGGCGGTGCGTCGCCGCCCGACTCGCCCGGCCCGTGCTGTACGAGGCGGAGCTGTTCCGCCCGAGCGCGTACTGGGTCGTCACCCCGGACGGCGTCCACGGGAGGGCGCGGCTGCACGGCCCGCAGTACGGGGGAGACGGGCAGTCCGGCTCCGGCGGCGGTCGGCCCGGCACCGGCGGTCGGCCCGGTTCCGGTGGTCAGTCCGGCTCCGGCGGTCGGCCCGGCTATGTCGTGGACGCCGCCGAGATCCCCGTGCCCGGGCTGCCGAACGTACCCGTCGAGATCATCTACGAGGCGATCGGCGACCGCTGCGGCTTCCCCTTCGCCGAGGCGCTGCGCGAGATCGTCGACGCCCTGGCGGAGTGCTGCCCCCACGCCCGTACGGCCGCCCTGCGCGGTTCCCTGGCCACCGACACGGCGGATCGTTTCAGCGACTTCGACCTCGTGTGGACCGTGCCCGACGCGGACTTCGCGACGTGCGTCGAATCGGCGGCGTCCTTCCTGGACGCCGCCCACCCCCTCCTGCTGCCGCCGCGCAGCGACCCCGACTTCCGTTCCCGCCCCGACCGCCGGCTGCTGTTCTTCACCTTCCGCGATCTGCCGCTGTTCTGGCGCCTGGACCTGGAGATACGGGCGGAATCCGGCTCCCCGGCCGGGCCCGCGGCGCCGGCGGGCGGCGGGTGGCCGCTCGCCGCGAGCGCGCTGGCCAACGCGGTCGCCGCCGTGAAGGCCGTCCAACGCGACCGTCCGGACGCGGCGCGCGGCCTCCTCGACCGCGGCTTCGAGCGCGTCGGCTCCGAGCGCCGGGCGACGGGCCGCTGGCCGGAGGACGTCCGGCGGCTGGCGGAGGCGGCGGTGCAGGGGGAGAGGGGGCGGGAGGAGGGGGTGCGGGCCTTCGCGGAGCGGCTCCGGGGCCTCGTGGCGACGGAACTGGAGTGACTGAACCGCTCCGCTTCGCGCTGATTCGTGCTGATCCGGACCGTGGGAGCGATCAGCCTGAGTCAAACTGGTCTCATGTCGTCTCCCCGCCGCGCCTGCCCCATCTGCACCCGCGAGATCGCCGTCGTCGGCGGCCGCTACGCCCGCCACGACCCGCCGGGCCGCCGTACGAGCTTCGAGTTGATCTCCTGCCCCGGCTCCCGCCGGATGGCCCCCCTGATGGCGGCGGCCCCCAAACTCTTCGACCCGGAGGAGCCGCCGATCCCCGGCCAGCAGCCGCTGTTCTAGCTGCCGTTCTAGCTGCCGTTCCGGTCTCCGTTCCGGTCTTCGTTCCGGTCTCCGTTCCGGTTGTCGGGGCTCGGGTCGGCGGCGCACTCACGGTCGTGTCGGGGCAGCTCACCGGAGGCGAGGTAGGCGTTGGTCAGGTCGTCGACGCAGCGGCTGACGCCGCTCCCGTACGCGACGTGGACGCGGGCGTGGAGCGTCGCGAGCCGCGACCGCCGCAGCAGGCCGTGGAGGGCGACGCCCTCCGAGTAGGCGGCCTTGACGTCGTCGGTGGCGGCGATGAGGAGGGCGGGCACGCGGTTGCCGACGGCGGGGTGCGGTTCGCGCGGGGCGGGCCAGAAGGCGCACGGCAGGATGTTGTGGAACAGCGGCCCGAACACCGGCAGGGCGGCGCGGCTGCGCTGCACGTCGCGCCAGTACGCCATCGGGTCGTGCGGCGCGGGCCCGTCCGCGCAGGAGACGAGGACATCGGCGCCGGTCGGCCCGTCGGGCGGGGCGGCCATGGCGCGCAGCAGCCGCTCGGCCGCCCCGCCGGCGGGCGGCGGCGCGGGCTTCCCGTCGGCAGCCGTGCGGAAGAGGCTCAGGACCTCGCCGAGCTGCGGATCGCGGCGGGCGTCGGCGAGCAGCGCGTACAGGGCGATGGGGAAGTCCCGCTCGCTCACCGTGTACGGGCCGAGCCGCAGCGGCGCGCGGGCGGCGGCCCGCTGGATGTATTCGACGGTGCGCAGCACCTCTCGGCGGGTGGCCCCGAGCCCGTACGCGTCATCGCGCCGCGCCGCCCACCCGGCCCACGCGTGGAGCGCGCGTTCGGTGGACGCGGCCTGGCCCTGGAGCGTACGGAGCGGCCAGCGGCGCGGATCCACGGGCGCGTCGAGCACGAGCCGGTCCACGCGGGAGGGGAACAACTGCGTGTAGACGGCGCCGAGGTACGTACCGTACGACTCGCCCAGATAGGAGACGCGCCGCTCGCCGAGCGCGGCGCGCACCCGGTCGAGGTCGCGGGCGACGGAGAGGGTGCCGGCATAGGGGAGGGCGTCGGCGGCATGGGCGCGGCAGTCCGCCGCGAGTCCGCGCTGGCGCGCCGCCGACCGCCGGAAGCCGTCGAGGTCGTGCCCGGCGGCCTCCGCCCAACTCCGCACGGGCCACCCGCAGTCGGCCGCCGAACTCCGCCCGACGAATCGCGGGTCCACGCCGATCAGATCGAACCGGGCGGCCAGTTGGTCCCCCATCGCCCGGAGCGTCTTCACGGGCATCCCGAGCCCAGGACTGCCGGGCCCGCCGGGGTTGGTCAGCAGCGCCCCGATCCGGTGCGCGCGGTCGGTGGCGGCGATACGCGAGATGCGGAGGGTGACGGTGCGCCCGTCGTGCGGATCGGCGTAGTCGAGGGGCACGGCGAGATCGGCACAGCGGGCCTTCGCGGCGTCCAGCGCGGCGTCCCGGCAGGGTTCCCAGACCGGCGTGTTCGGAGTCGGAGGCTCCGCACCGTGTGCGACCGCGCCGGGGACGAGCAGCCCGGCGGCGGTGGTGACGAGGGCGAGCGCGACGCGTATGGCGGTGTTCTTCCGGCGAATCCCCATGGGGGAGGGGACGCGGGGGAGGGGAGGGAGGTTGAAGGGGAGGAGGGGGAGGATGGGGGCCGACTCGGTGGGAAGGGAAGAGCTGTGGCGGGGGAAGTGACGGCTTGGCTGGCGGCGAACGCGGTGCCGCTGGACGGCGGCCTGGCGGCGGGCGCGCCGACCGCCGACCTTCAGCCGCTGAAGCGGACGCTGGACGGGGTCCGGATCGTGGGGCTGGGGGAGGCCACGCACGGCACGCGGGAGTTCTTCCTGCTCAAGCACCGGCTGCTGGAGTTCCTGGTCACGGAATTGGGGTTCTCCGCCCTGGCGATGGAGGCCGGCGCCTCGGCGGCCCTCGCCGTGAACGACTACGTCGTGCACGGCGTCGGCGAGGCCGCGGACGTGCTGACGCGGCTGGGCTTCTGGACCTGGCGGACGTACGAGGTGCTTGCGATGGTCGAGTGGATGCGCGCGTACAACAGCGGGGTGCCCGACGCGCAGAAGGTGCGCTTCGTGGGCATCGACCCGCAGCGCTGCGGGGACTCGGTCGCGGCGCTCGACGCGTTCTTGCGGGCGGCGGCGCCGGAGAGGGCGGAAGCCTTCCGGGCGGCGCTCGGCGGACTCGGCGACGCGACGCCGGGCGCGCCCCTCGCGTCACGGCAGCACCGGCTGCACCATGCCCGGGAACTCGTCGACTTTCTGGAGCGGAACGCGGCCGACATGACCGGACTCACCTCCGCGGCACAGGTCGACGAGGCACGTCGGCACGCCCGCCTCACCGCCCAGGCGGCTGACGTGGTCAGCCGCCCCCTGCACCACGAGGAGCCGGAGCGCAGCGCGCTCGCAGCCCGCGACCGGTACATGGCCGAGGCCGTCGCGGAGCTGCTCGACCGCGACGACGCCGCTAAGGTCGTCCTGTGGGCGCACAACGGCCACATCATGACGGGTCACTACAGCGGCGGTGTCCCCGCACTGGGCCGGCATCTGCGGCAGCGCTACGGCGACGCGTATTACGGGCTCGGCCTGCTGTTCGGGAAGGGGGCGTTCCGCGCCCGTCGCGGTGGGCGCCGCGCTCTCGCCCGCCCCGCTTCCGCGCGGCGGGCGCCCGTCAGGAACACGATCGGCCCGGCTTCCGCCTCCCTGGAGGCGGAGCTGGCAGCGGCCACCGCCGGAAGCCACATGGTGAACCTCCGCACCGACGACGCCCCGCCGGCAGTGGAGCGGTGGCTGCGCGAACAACGCTTCCAGCGCAGCTTCGGGGCGTACGTTCCGCGCTTCACTTACCGGTTGAACCGGATGCCGACGGTCCTGGCCGAGGAGTACGACGGCCTGGTCTTCATCCCGGAATCGACGTGCTCCCGGCCGCTGCCCGAGGAAACTCCGACCCCCTGACGCCCTGATGCCCTGGCCTCCTCAGCTCCTGAGCTCCTGGGTGCACGGGTTCAGCGGCCGGAGACCGGTACGACGTCGCCCGCCGCGTCGCAGCGCACGGTCCACGGCGTCCTGTAACCGGGCTCGTGGATTCGTACGGTCACGTCGGGTGGCTGCTTGCCGCCGGGCAGGCGGGCGTTGGCCGCGGTGCAGACGATCTGGCTGAGGCCGAGGCCGCCGCTGGGGGGCATCGCGGACACGGGCACGGGCAGCCGCACGTCGACGGCGCCCTCGGCGGCCCGCGCGACCAGCGGTCCGTGGAATGGCGGGACCTCCGTCGTCAGGCCGCGGGCGCGTTCGCCGGCGTCGGGACCTTTGAGGAGCAGGTCGAGCGCCTGCTGCGGGGACGCCGGCTCGGGGACCTCGCGGGTGACCGACTGGAGGCCGAGGGGGGTGACGAAGTAGAGCTGCGCGTGATCGGTTTCGGACCCCGGCGGGCGTATTCCGGATGCCGGGGCGCCGGCCCGGACCGGGCCGGTCGAACCGGCCCCGCAGCCGGTCAGACAGAGCGCCAGGAGTGCCGACAAGAAGGCGGCCAGGCACCCGAATGAGCGCTTCACGACGGCTCCTCCTCCGTGGGCGGCGGCTGTGGGAGCGTCACGGTGAACACCGCGCCGCCGGCCGGGAGGTTGGCGGCGGTGAGGGTGCCGTGGTGCAGGCGTACGTTCTCCATCGCGATGGCCAGGCCCAGGCCGCTGCCCTCGGACCGGGTGCGCGCCGTGTCCGCCTTGTAGAAGCGGTCGAAGACATGGGTCAGGACCTCGTCGGGGATTCCGGTCCCGCTGTCGGCGATGTCGATGATGAGGGAGCGGGGCGTGGCGGCCGCCGGGGCGGTACCGGACGCCGGGGCGGTACCGGTCGCCGGGGCGGTGGAGGCCGTCCCCACGATGGCGGGTGCGGTGACGGACGCCCGTACGGTGACCGGGGCCGCGCCGTGGCGCAGGGCGTTGCCGATGAGGTTGGCGAGGACCACGTCGACGCGGCGGGCGTCGACGCGGATGTACGTACTGCCGCCGGGGAGGTCCGTGACGATCTCCGGCGAGTCGTGCCAGCCCCGCAGCTGGAGCGTCTTGTGGATCAGGGTGCCCAGTTCGACGTCGTCCAGGTGGAGGAGCGCGGCCCCGGCGTCGAAGCGGGACATCTCCATGAGGTCCTCGACCATCGTGGTCAGCTTGCGGGTCTCGTCGCTGATGAGGAGGACCGCGTCGGCGGTGTCCGCCGGCAGCTTGCCCGAGCGGGCGTCCTCGTCGAGGGCGTCGGTGACGGCGGCCATCGCGGCGAGCGGGGTGCGCAGTTCGTGGGTGACGTCGGCGGCGAACCGGCGGGAGTTGGCCTCCATGCGCCGCAACTTGGTGTCGTTCCGTTCCAGCGCGCCGGCCATGGTGTTGAAGGTGCCGGTGAGCGCGGCGAGTTCGTCCTTGCCCACGGCGTCGAGCCGGGTGTCGAGGGCCCCTTCGGTGATCTTCTCGGCCGCGGTCCGCAGCCGTCGTACGGGCCGCAGGACGCGGCGGGCGGCGAACAGGGCGGGGACGACGGCGAACGCCAGCGCCGGGATCGCTCCCGCCCAGGCGGCGGTGGTGAGCGCGGAGATGTCGGTACGTTCGCGGTCCAGGGAGAGGTCGGCGTAGACGACGAGGCCCGAGGGCTTGCCCGCGTACTGCCGGTTGTCCCGCGTGTAGCCGACGGGCATGCCGATGACCAGGCGGGGCCCGGCGCCGTGCTCGACGCGCTCGTAGAAGGCGGCATCGCCCTTCTTGGTCGTCGCGGCGCGCAGGGCGCGGCTGACGTCGGCCGTGGCGCCGATGAGCGGTCCGCCGTCGCGGGAGACGGCGGTGTGCCAGTCACTGGAGCCGGCGGCGCGGTCGAGCTGCCGGGCGAAGGCGCGCAGATCGGTGTCGGTCGGGGCGGCCGGGAGGTTCGGGGCGAGCGAACTGGTCTGGAGCCGCAGGTCGTGCACGGCGCTGTGCTGGCTGCGGTCCAGGATCGACTGGCGGGCCTGGCGGAAGGTGAGCGTGGCGGTGACGAGCGCGCTGACCGCGGCGACGAGGAGGAACGCGACGATGAGGCGGGGGCGCAGGCCGCGGGGCGCGGTGAGCTTGATGCGTTGGGTGCGGGAGGAGGACTGTGGTGACTTCGTACGGGTGGTGGGCCGGGGGAGCTGCGTACGGGCGCCGAACCGAGGGAGCCTCATGCGGGCAGCGGCCCGAAGCGGTAGCCGAAGCCGCGCACGGTCTGGACGTACACGGGCCGCCGCGGGTCGTCCTCGATCTTGCCGCGCAGCCGCATGACGCAGGCGTCGACCAGGCGGGCGTCCCCGTAGTAGCTGTGCTCCCAGATGTCCTCCAGGAGTTGCTGGCGGTTGAAGGTGCGCCCGGGGGCGGCGCTGAGGAAGAGCAGCAGCTTCAGCTCCGAGGGGGCGAGGGTGAGGTCTGCCCCTCTCTTGCGGACGATGAGCGCGTCGCGGTCGATCTCCAGGTCGCCGATCCGGGTCAGGCCGGTGGTCGTGCCGGCGCCGTCCTGGGCGGGGGCGACGCGCCGCAGGACCGCGCGCATCCGCGCCTCGATGACCGCGGCGCCGGCCGGCTTGACGACGTAGTCGTCGGCGCCCGCCTCAAGACCGACGACGATGTCCATGTCGTCGCCGCGGGCGGACAGGATGACGAGGGGGACCTGGCTGGTCTCTCGGATACGGCGGCACACCTCCAGGCCGCTCATCCCCGGCAGCATCAGGTCCAGGAGCACGAGATCGGGCTTGATGGCCGCCAGCGCCTCCAGCCCGTCCTCACCGGTGCCGACCGCCTCGGTCTCGTGGCCCATGCGGTTCAGGCCGAACACGATGCCGCGGCGTACGGCCGGGTCGTCCTCGATCAGCAGGACGCGGGACATGGACGGAACCTCCGGGCAGCACGGGCTTCATAGGGGAACGTATCGCGACGTATGGGGTATATGGCCGCCGACTTCACGCCGCTCACCGCAACTGCTCGACATCGACCGTGCCCGCCCCGGTCACCGGCTCGGGCACCGTCGCCCACAGCACGGCTGCCGCGAGCGCCGCCAAGGCCACGGCGACCGCTCCGCGCCGGCCGCGAGCCCAGCCCTTCCGGAACCGCACCGGGTCCTCCACCCCCGCCTTCGTCAGCGCCGCCGCCGCGAGTGACACCGCGATCGCGATGATCGTCGCGCCCCAGTCGCCGAGCCAGGCGACCCCGGAGAGCCGGGGCAGCAACAGCAGGTAGACCGGCCAGTGCCACAGATAGAGACTGTACGACAGCGCGCCGAGGCCCCGCGGGAGCCGACTGCCCGCGACGCGCGCCGCGTACGTACCCGGTACGTGCGTCAGGAGCGCGATGAGCACGGCGGCGGCGAGCGAGTGCAGGAACAGCCCGCCCTTGAAGAGCAGCGGCGACCGCTCGCCCCCGGTCACCGTCCAGGCCACGGCGAGGGCGCACGCGATCCCCAGGCACATCAGGTCGGCCGCGCGGCGCGGCACCCGGCGCGCGAGTGCCCGTAGCGGGGCGGTGGCGGCCAGCGCCCCGAGGAGCAGAGCGGCGGCGCGGGTGTCGGTGCCCTCGTACGCGCGGGTGGTGTCCACGGCGGTCCCGAGCCAGACGGTCAGGAGGAGCGAGACCAGGGCGCCCGCCCCGGCGAGGGAGGCGACGACCGGCTGGGCGTACCGCCCCCGGGCGGCCACCGCCACGATCAGCGGCCAGACCAGATAGAACTGCCACTCCACGCCGATGCTCCACAGATGCGCGAAGACCCGGGTGCCGGAGCCGTCCCAGTAGCCGATCTGCTCGCCGATGTAGTGCCAGTTGACCGACTGGGCGCCGACCCAGGGGGTGTCGTCCAGCGCGAACCGCAGCAGGGTGGGGCCGCCCCACGCCCAGGTGGCGAGGAGGACGACGACCACTACGCAGATCAGCGCCGGCATCAGCCGCCGGACCCGGCGCCACCAGAAGGAGGCCAGGGCGATCCGGCCCTTGTCCGCCGCCTCGCCGAGCAGCAGACCGGTGATCAGGAACCCGGAGAGGACGAAGAACAGATCGACCCCGAGGAACCCGCCGTCCAGCCGGCCGGCGTGGAAGAGCAGTACGGCCGCCACGGCGAAACCGCGCAGCCCATCGAGCGCGGAGACATGGGGACGGGCGGTTCCCCGGCTACCGGGGAGCCGATGCCGCCCGGGAACGGCAGGGACGAGGGCTGCCGCCGATGAGGCTGCCACAGTCCCTCAGCTCTCGCACTTGAGCTTGCCGTACCGGTCGGAACCGGTCCATCCGCCCTTGGCCCACTTGTCGACGGGCGCGGGCTTGAACCCTTCGCTCTTGCCGAGCTCCTCGCCGAACCACTTGGCGAAGGCGGCCGCGCCCTGCTGGCAGTTGTGGATACCGTCCGGCCCGCGCTGCGCCTTCTTGGCCGACCTGTCGGTGCCCCACAGCCGCGAGGCGTCCAGGTACGTCGCCGTGCCCCCGCTCTTCCCGGCGACTTCCTCGGCCGTCTTCGGCGCGGTACGCATCTGCGCCTCGTGCTGCTTGTAGAAGTCGTCGATCTTGATGGGCGGCGACGACACGAACACCACCTTCGCCTTGGCGTCCTTCGCCGTGCGTACGAGCTTGTCGTACGCGGCGCGCTGCTGCTCCGCGCTTCCCCAGTCGTACGTGGTGACCTGGTAGGCGATCACGGTCGGCTTGAACACCTTGATGTTCTCGGTCAGTTGCTTCCACGTGTCGCCGGAGATCATCCGTGTGATCTCCTCGCCGCTGTCCACGACCGTGCCGCCGCCGTCGGACGAGGCGTCCTTGAACTTCACGCCGCTCGCCTCCAGCGCCGCGCCGATCGCCGGAGCCTCGGCCCCGGCGATGGAGTCCCCCACCCACAACACCTTCGCCCCGCCGCCCGAGGCCGCCTTCTGCTTGTGCTCGTCGGACGCCCCGGAGCCCGACCCGCCACCTTGCTGCCCGCAGCCGACCAGCGCCAGACCGAGCGCGGCGACGGAGGCGACGGCGGCCAGGACGGGGCGATAGGGGGAGCGGCGCTTCTCACCGCTGCTCGTGCTGATTGCGTCGTTAGTGCTGCTGTTACTGCTGTTACTGCTGTTCGTGCTGCTAGTGCTGTTCGCGTTGCTCATGCACCGAGAGAATCAGCCGGATGACCGCCGAACGCCGCCCGTCATCGTCCGCTCATATTCCGGGAAAGAAACCTTCACGAGCCGAGGGCCGCCCCTGTCGGCCTTCGCGGACGAGGCGGAGGAGCCCGGCCAGGGCGAGGGGTGTGGTGGTGACGGCGACGGCGGGGGCATCGCTCTCGCGGAGGTGGACGCGGCCGGCGGCTATGCCGACCTCGACGCAGTTGTTGTTCTCCCCGCCTCCGGAGTAGGAGGACTTCTGCCATTCGATCGTTTCGGGCGTGGTCACGGTGGGTCCTCTCAGAGTTCTTGCGCGATGCGGTAGACGAAGTCCCGCGACTCGTCGGCCGGGAGCGAGGCAGCCGCGACCTTCTCGAAGATGGCTCGGTACTTGTCGAGTTGGGGCCGAGTGTCCAGGAAGACGCTGTCGTGCGCGGCGTCGAGCTGAATGGTGTCCAGCCGGGGAACCGGCCCGCACGCGTGGAGCATGGCGTAGCCGGAGCCCGCGAAGCCTTCCACGCCGAACGGGACGGCGCGCATGGTCACGTTGTCCCGTTCCGAGACCGCCAGGATGTGGTCGAGCTGGGCGCGGGCCACCTTCGTGCTGCCGACTTTGGTGCGTAGCGCGGCCTCGTGGATGACGACGTCGTACGGAAGCTCCGGTTGCCGGTCGAGGACCGCTTGGCGGCGCATGCGGTACGCGAGCCTCGGTTCGATCTCGGACACCGGCAACTCGGGGACCGTATAGGCGAAGACGGCCAGGGCACAGTCCTCGGTCTGGAGCAGCCCCGGGATATGGATGACTTCGAACTGTCGGAGTCCGAAGGCGTGCTGTTCCAGCTCCGCCAGGTCGAGGGAGCGCAGTGGGAGGACTTCCCGGTACTCCTCCCACCAGCCCTGACCGCGCTGTTCGTAGGTAATGGCCGACAGCGCGTCGATGAGGTCGGCGTCACCGCACTCGTAGAAGGCGGCGAGGCGGCGGAGCCGCTCTTCGCTCACGCCCATACGGCCGGACTCGAAGTGACTGACCTTCGCCGGATCGGTGCCGAGTGCCTTCGCTGTGTCGCGCGCGGTGATGCCCGCCGCTTCGCGCATCCGGCGCAACTCTGTGCCGAGGCGCTCCTGGCGTGCTGTGACGCTGGTCCTCAGCGGCATGGTTCCTCTTCCTGGTGGCCCGACTGGGCGTGCCGTTTCACGGTGTCACCATCACGGGTCGGTCGTCGGCGATTTAACTAACAAGGTTGCGCCGCGCCAATGTTGCACCATACGGTCTGTAACGTATCCCTCACGCAAGGGTACGGGTCGCGATCCGCTGCCCAACTCCCTTGGCCTGCCCGTGAGTCGGAAGCGCACCCAGCACGGCCCCCACAGAGAGAAGCCCCCCATGGGAGTTAATGCCGCCTGCCCTGCTGACGGCCTCGCGGTGCCGCACTCGTACACGCTCTACTGCCCGCCCCGCAGAACCTCCCCGCGCGTGGCCCGCGACTTCGTCACCTCGGTCCTGCGCACCCTGGACCTGACGGCGGCCGTGGACGCGGCGGCCCTGTGCACGTCGGAACTGGTGACCAACACCTACCTCCACGCCAGGGGCGCGGGCTCCGTCCTCTGGCTGGCCATCGAACTCCCCACGGTCCGCGTAACGGTCTACGACGACAACCCCACCGAACCGACCTCCCACCCGGCCCCCGACCTCGACGAACACGGCAGGGGCCTGCACCTGGTGGGCGCGCTGGCGGACAAGTGGGGCGTATGCCAGGGCGCTCCGCTGGGGTCGGGGGGCATGCGGGGGAAAGGGGTGTGGTTCGTGCTGGCGGCGGGGTGAGGGGTGCCGTGGCCAGGGGGACCGGCCGTTGAGAAGATCATCGTCATGACCAATTCGTTCCGTGTCGACCGAATCCTCGGTGACCGTCCCTTCGCCGAGATCGGTGAACCCGCCCTTGCCGTCGAGGACGAGCGCCGCGGTCTGCTGGCGGTGGCAGGTACGCGTGGACCAGTGGCGGACGTGCAGGAGTTCGGCATATCCACACCGGTCGGTGTCTATGGCACCGGTGATCTGGCCTGCCGTGCCCTTCTCCGTACGGGCTATCGCGTGCACGCGTTGGCCTTCCATCCCGAGCTCCCCCTCCTGGCGGTCGGTACGGGGGACTACGACGGCGGCTACTTCTTCGAAGGGCAACTGCTCCTGCTGGACTGGGAGACGGGCGGCGTCACGTCGCTCATCGAACCCGGGCTGGGGCGCCAGGTCCTGGGCCTGGAATGGCTCAGTGCACAGGAACTGCGCGTGCTGATGGCACCGCCTGACGACTGGCACGACAAGGACGCGTGGAACGAAGGACATGTCGCGGTGGTGCGCCGACCCGACTGGAGGGCCGTACCGCCCCAGTCGGTCACCGCACATGATCTGGCCGGACCACGGGTGGCGGCCCCGCGAACCGAGAGTCGAGAGGACGCTCGCCGGATGGTCTCCGGTCTGAGCACGGACTGGGACCCGCGACGCAACGTTCGCGCGGTCGAGGAACTGCCCGACGGCAGGATCGTGGCCACGCTGGACGGGTTTCAGTTGGAGTCCTGGCTGCCCTCCGGGCGGCGGCAGTGGGCTGTCCGGGACGACGGCGCTGGCGGCCGTGACATCGTCGTCGCCGCGGATGGGCGATCGGTCTGGGTCGCTCTGGCACGGCCTTCGTGGGAGGAGCGTGCCCAGGCCGTGCTCCGGCTCGCGCTCCAGGACGGGGCACAGCTCGGCCACATCACCCCCTCCAGCCCGACGTCACTGGTGCGATGCGCCGACGGCCTGCCTGCTCTCGCCCCTGTTGGGCAGCACGAGGGTCGGAACAGGTTGCGTATCCGGCGTGGCAGCCGGATCTACTTTCGGGAAATCACTCGTGAGACTCGAAAGACTCGCGACAAGGGCCGGCGGGAGCCCGGAGCACGTGAAGTCTGGCTTGTGGCAGCGGAACTGGGATCCGTACCGGTAGCCGAACGCCCGCGTGAGCCGAAGAAGGAGGAGGCCCACCGGCTGTTTCCCTACTCCTGGAAGCCGGGCGAGACGCACTTCGCCGGCCCCGGGGCGGAGACCGCCGACGGCGACCTGATCCATGCCGGCACCGTCCACCACGGCCGAGGGCTGCAGCCCGGCGGCTCGTTCGTCGTGCGGCGCATGGTGGCCGACGCTGAGCCGAAGTGGGTCTTTCGGACGGACCATAAGGCCACCGACCTCGACTGCGACACGGAGACCGCCTACGTCACGTACAAGGATGGCGAGGTCGTCGCGCTCGCCCTCCATGACGGCAGCGTCCGCTGGCGTCGGCATCTGACGGTCGCCGGAGTCCCCGTCATGCCGACCGCGCTGACCGTCCCGGAACCCGGCCGACTGCTCATCGGCACCGCCGACGGGCGCCTCCTGGACTGCTCGACCGACTAGGAAGCGCCGGTGTGGTCCAGGCGCTCGGCGATGATCCTCGCCGACCCGGAGCAGTCCGGGGAATCGATGGTCAGCCAGGCCACGATGCCCGGTCCCAAGCCTCGGCGAACTCCACCTTGTGGATCACAGTGGCTGAGAATTCCGTCTGGGATTGAACGACAGTTGCAGTTGAATTTGCAGTCGGGGGGCAGGCGGTGATCGAGTTCCGGCGCCCAGCCGCGTTCGCTTCGGTGTTCACCGATTGGCGGCCAGTACTGCCGCGAGGCCCTCTCGCAGGTCTTTGACGAAATGCTCGGGAACCTCCAGGGACGGGAAATGTCCCCCGGCCTCGGGTGACCTCCACCGGACGATCTGCCGGTACCGCTCCTGTGCCCAGGGGCGCGGGCACTTCTCGATGTCGCGGGGATACATGGTGATTGATGACGGGACGTCGACCCGGAGTTCGGGGTCCAGGGAGTTGTGGCTTTCGTAGTAGATGCGGGCTGCCGATGCGCCGGTCCGTGTCAGCCAGTACAGGGTGACGTCGTCAAGAACGCTGTCTCTGGAAATCGTCTCGAACGGGCTGTCTTCGGTGTCTGACCACTCGGCGAACTTGTCGAGGATCCAGGCGAGAAGCCCGACCGGTGAGTCGACGAGCGAGTAGCCGATGGTCTGCGGCCGGGTCGCCTGCTGCTTCGCGTACGCCGCGCGGTGGCGCCAGAAGTCGCGGGTCTCCTCGGCCCATTGGCGTTCGACCGCGGTCAGCCCGTCCGTGGCCAACCCGGGCGGGCCCTCCGCGAACGTGGTGTGGATACCGAGGACGTGCGCCGGGAACCTGCCGCCGAGAACCGTGGTGATATTGCCGCCCCAGTCGCCGCCGTGGGCCAAGAATTTGCTGTAGCCGAGCCTTCCCATCAGTTCCACCCACGCGGCCGCGATCTTCTCGGTTCCCCACCCGGTGACGGCCGGTTTGTCGCTGTAGCCGAATCCGGGCAGCGACGGGGCCACGACATGGAACGCCGGCGCGCCCGCGTCTTTCGGATCTGCCAGTTCGTCCACGACATCGGTGAACTCGGCAATGCTGCCCGGCCAGCCGTGCGTCAGGATCAGAGGAGTGGCATCCGCGCGTGCGGATCGGCGGTGCAGGAAGTGGATTCCCAGATCATCAATGGTCGTACGGAACTGGCCGATCTGGTTGAGCCGCTCTTCGAACGCCCGCCAGTTGTACCCAGTGCGCCAGTAGGTCACGACATCGACGAGCTCGGCGAGGGGGACGCCCTGTCCCCATCGGCGGGAGCCGGGCGCGGCACCGTGGACCGACTCGGTTTCCGGCAGCCGCGCCGCGGCCAATCGCGCGCGTAGATCGTCGAGGTCGGCGTCGGTCACGTGGGCTTCGAACGCTTGCACGTCGCTGGTTGGGCGGAGCATGGGGCCTCCTGGCCATAGCGGAACCGGCTAAGGCGGTTCTAGCAGTTCTCCGGATCACGCCGCAACCGGCTAAGGTGGTTCCATGCGTGCTGGGTTTCCTGACTTCCGCCTCGGTAGCGTGCTGGCGACCAGCTTCACGGGAACTCTGTCGGAGCGTCTCGGCGACCCGGTGGAGCGCATCCCCACGCCGCAGCGACTCGCCGACTGGCTGGCGGTGAACGGCCTGGCCGTGGACTCCTGCATCACCGCCCAGCTCGACCTCGCCCGGGAACTGCGGGAGTCGATCCACGCCGCCGCGACAGCTGCCGCGCTCCAGACCCCTCTCCCCGCGACTGCCGTCGGCGTCATCAACGACCGCAGCGCTCAGGGCCGGGCCGCGGCGATCCTGACGCCCGAGGGCGAGCGCCGCTGGCGGCTCGGCTCGGCTTCCTCCGTGGAAGACGCTCTCGGCGTGATCGCTGCCGACGCGATCAGCATCATCGCGGGCGAACGGGACGGGAAATTGGCCTTGTGCGCATCACCGACCTGCCGCGCCGCCTTCTTCGACACCAGCCAGAGCCGCACCCGCAAATGGTGCGACATGAACACGTGCGGCAACCGCCAGAAGAAAGCACGCTTCAACGCCAACCAGCGCAAAAACCCCGGCTCAGCGGAGTGATCGGCACCCGACCGTTTACGTGATGCGCACCTTTCGTGCTACCCCGCTCTATTTGCCGGGTGCGAAAGCGTGAACTGGCTCCTCGCCGTATGCGGAACGTGGCTGCTCTGCCGGGTCGCCGATAAATTCAAGAACGTGTGCCATCCAAGGGGTCCCGCAGGTTGGGCAGTGATGCCTGTACGTGGGGTGCTTCATCCTCATTTCTTTCAGCGTGAAAATCGGCATATCCGTGACCGCCTTGACTACTCTGACGGGGGTACTGCAGTTCAGGCAGGTCATTCCGAGAGCCTCACCGGCTACGGCGTCGCGGAAATCTTCTCGAATTGCCAGACGGGCGGCGACTCGTTCGTCGAGCGCCGTCAGGTCTGTTCCATCGCTCCAATGCAGGTAGAAGCACGTCAACGGCCAATGCGGCATGATGCGCAGGACGATTCGTCGCAGGCGTGGATGCTCGGCAAGGGCTTCATCATCCGAGCTATTGTAATTGTCAATCTCCTCCGAATCGATGATGAGAGCTCCCGCCGGCAAATACCGGACATCCCGCTCGTTTAGTTTGATCTCTACGGCTTCCATTGGGTCATCTTAATTCCATACGGGATCAGGGCCTCGCGGTAAACATTCGCCGGGGTCTTCGCAAGTCGCCGCAGTCGAAGCAGTAGACAATGCGGAGCAGATCCGTGCGAATAGTCATGCTCCGATGAGAGCCAACCAACGTTGAGGGGGGTCTGCGGCGCAGTGCCGGGGTAACTGTACAGCGGCAGGTCTGTGAAGTGCGTCATCCGTCCAACATTCAGCGGGTCGTGCGTAACGTCTGCGGTAGATCGCCTTGTTCCCACAGCCTGTCCAGAGTATTCAGGAACTCATCGAATTCATTCTGCATCTCTGATCGTTCCCGCGAGGAAAGCGAGTCAAGCGGGTCGGAAAATTCAAGGTCCCCGAGATCTGGCCCCGTCCACCCTTTGAATCGACGGCATGACGCACACCATGAGTAGGTAATGCGTACCTTACGCACCTCGCCCGCTTTGCGGTACACGTAAGTACGCACTGATTCTTTTCCGCATGCGGGGCACAGCCGCTCTGTCGGATCGTCAATATAACGTGGGCCGCGCAGTAGCGTACTGACTTGCTCGCTATCGAACTCTCTCAATGTAATCTCCTACCCGCGCCTAGCCCCTCGGGTGGAGGATGGACGCGCCAGCGTTACCGGATCATAGCGAGTGACGCTTTCCGATGGTCGGCCCTGCTGTCGCAGAGCATCGGGACTCACTCGATGAACTCCAGGACTCGCGCTGACCATTTGTTCCCGCAGTTTGGGCAATTTGGTTGGTACGTCGGACGCTTCTCCTTCTTCTCTTCCAGCGTGAACAGCGGAAGTTCCGGAGCGGCCGTCACCACCCGCATGGTTTCCCTGCATTCCATGCACATGATTTCGTGCGCCTCACCGGTCACGGCGTCGGCGAAATCTTCGTATGTGGCCGTGCCGACGGCCACTCTTTCATCGACCTTAGTCAGGTCGATTCCGTTGCTCCAGTGCAGGTAAAAGCAAGTCAGCGGCCAACTGGGCATGAAGCGCACCAAGAATCTTCGCAGGCGCGGGTGGTCTACGAGTGATACATCGTCGGCCGTGTTGTAGTTGGCAACCGCGTCCTGCGTGTTGATCGTAACGCCAGCAGGGAAATAAAGAAGGCTCCATTTTCTGAATTTCAACTTCATGGGCCCCGACCCGCGATCCAGGAGTCGTTCCCTTCGGTCGTGTCTGTCGTGGCGGCGCACATTCGAAGGCCGTCGGATGACATCGCGGCGAGTTCAATAGAGGAATCCACTTGCGCCGGCCGTGACGCCTAATAAACGTGAACTCGACCGCCACTCATTTCAGGGCTGGTCGGATTGAACGTTCACCATAAGAGGACCCTAGCTGTAGTCGGGTCGAGGGCCGACTCCGGGATCATCTCTGAATCCCAACAAGGCGGAAGTGGACAGGGAGATCTCGACCAGGTGTTCGTGAGGTGGGGTTGGCATCTCGTAATGGTTTTTCGACATGAATTCAAGGAACTCCTTCGGAAGTCGAATAGAGTAGTGCTTGATATAAGCCGACAGGTCTGCGCGCCAGATGAAACTGCCATCCGTAAGGATGGATGATCCGCCGGGGGTTTGGAATGCACGCTCAATGACATCCACGGTCATTTCCATGATGTCCAGGATTGGATGTCCCGCGTCGAGGTATTGGACGACTTGATCTTTGGGGTAGTGAGGCTGATCGGTGGTGATGGAGTCTGAGATCGATTCCTTGTATGTATGAGGAGAGTCGGGCTCCAGCTCGCGAAAAAATCCGATCGGTTGCATTTTTGTCCTCTTCTACAGCAGTGGGAGAAATGTGCGCCAGTATCCGGAATCTGCAATCTTTGGGACTTGCCCGGGGCCCAACATCGGATTGGTTCCAACTTTATTTGTGGGTGCTGTGACAGTTACGCCGAGTTCATTTGCTACTTGCTGAGCTATTCCTGATGTGTCAGCTCCAGAGTGGCACACCATCAGGCGTAGCGGCCCGCCAGTATAGTTCGGATTGTTCGTTACTGCATCGACTATCTGACCTCCGTTTACGCTCCCCTCCGGCATTTTTAGAAAACCATCTCGGGTGCCATGGGCCACGACGTCGTGATGGCCGGCGTTCAGAACGTTTTGAAAGTTGCGCTGACTGGCTCCATCGGAACCGATCAGAGTGCTGTTCTTTCCATGGGTGACAGGGTCCCCAGAAGGGATTCCGCTGTCTTCCATGTAATCCGTTTCCTGCATGCACGGTGCGAGCCCCAGCGGGTCAGCCCACGTGTGCGGATTATGAACGTAAGCGACCGGGTTCGGGGCCGGTGCCAGCCCCAAGGGGTCCGGGGTGGTGTAGCGGGCTGTTTCCGGGTCGTAGTGGCGGTGGTAGTTGTAGTGGAGGCCGGTTTCCGGGTCGAAGTATTGGCCGGGGAAGCGGAGGGGGGTGTAGGCCGGGCTGTCCACCGGCCAGGTGGTGGTGCCCCATAGGGTGGATCTTTTGCGCCAGGCGATTTCGCCGGACTCGGCGATCAGTTCGCTCGGGGTGCCGACCAGGTCGGTGATGATGGCGAAGAAGCGCTGGTCGATTTCCTGCTGCGGCGCCTCGGCCGCCGTGATGCGTTCGGTCTGGGCGATCGGCTGGAGGCCGTTGTGGTCCCAGGTGAGGGTGACGGCGTTGGGGTGGGCGGAGGTGGTCGTGGTCTGTTCGGTGAGGGTGGGGCCGTCCCAGGTGAAGTCGGTCTGTTCCGCCACCTCGCCGGACTCCGTCAGGCGCTGTTTCGCCGTGCGGCGGCCCAGCGGGTCGTAGCGGTAGCGCCAGCGGGTGCCGTCCGGGGTGGTCACGGAGGTGAGGCGGTCCTCCGCGTCCCACTCGTAGCGCCAGGTGTCCGGCTTCCGGGAGAGGCGCGTCTTCTGGCGGAGTACGACGCGGCCCAGCGCGTCGTACTCGTAGCGGACGCCGCCCGCCCGCGTGACGCGGGTCCCCGTATAGGTGCGGGCGCCCCTCGCCTCCGCCCCCGGATGGTCCGCCGGCCAGTCGGCCTTCGACTGGTTGCCCGCTGCGTCGTACGCGTAGCGCTCCGTCCAGCCGGGAGCGTCGACCGACGTGACGCGGCCCGTCGCGTCGAGCCCGAAGGCGCGCGGGCCGGAGAGCAGGTCGTCGACGGCCGTGAGGTTGCCGTCGCGGCGGTAGGTGTACGCGCGGGACTGGAGCGGGGCGCCGGAGGGGCCCGCCGTCACGGACTGCTCCGTCAGGCGGCCCGCCGGGTCCCAGACCTGGGTCAGCGACAGCTCGTCGCCGAAGCGGCGCTCGACCTCCCGCCCCACCGCGTCGTGCTCCAGCGCGAAAGCGTGCCCGGAGGCGGATACGGAGGTGCGGCGGCCCGCCGCGTCGTACGACCAGGTGCTGACCGCGCCCGAAGGGGTCACCCGGCGCGTGCGGCGGCCCAGTTCGTCGTAGGCGAAGGTCATCGTGCGGCCGTCGCACGTCTGCGACTTGACCCGGCCCAGCCGGTCGCGGCCGTAGACGAGCGTCGCGTCCGGACCCGCCGCCTCCACGAGCCGGCCCGCCGCGTCGTGCCGGAACCGCGTGACCTGCCCTGCCGCGTCCTTCGCCACGACGCGGTCGAGCACGTCGTGCTCGTAGCCGATGGTCTGCCCCAGCGCGTCGGTACGGGACGTGAGGCGGCCCGCCGCGTCGTGCGCGTACGTCAGCGTGCGCCCGTCGAAGTCCGTCTCGGCGAGGAGGCGGCCCGTCGGGTCGTACTCATAACTCCACTCCAAGCCCTGGGGGTTGACCACCCCGACGAGCTGGAGCTGCGTGTTGTGCCGGAACTCGTGGCGCACCCCGTCCGGCCCGGTCCGCGCGCTGAGCTGGTCGAAATGCGTGTACTCGGAGCGGGTCACGCCGCCGAGCGCGTCGGTGTGCGACGTGCAGTTGCCCTCGCCGTCGTACGTCCAGGACTGCTCGGAACCGTCCGCCTCGACGCGGCGCACCAGCTTCCCCTCCACCGACCAGGACAGCCGGGTCGTCGCGCCCACCGGGTCGACGACAGCGGTGATACGGCCGAAGGCGTCCCGCCGGTAACTGGTCGTGCCGCCGAGCGGATCGGTGATCTCCACCGGCAGCCCGGCCGCGTCGCACCGGATGCGGGTGGTGGCGCCGAGCGCGTCCGTCACCGAGGCGGGATGGCCCAGCGCGTCGTACGTGAAGCGGGTCGTCGCCCCCGCGGGGTCGGTGACGGAGGTGCGTCTGCCCGCGTCGTCGAACGTCTGGCGCCACGTCGTGCCGTCCGGATCCGTGATCGTCTCCGGCTTGCCCAGCTCGTTGTACGAGGCCGTGGCCGCGCGGCCGTCCGGGCGGACCACCTCGGTCAGCCGGCCCGCCTCGTCACGGCGGAACTCGGTGGTGCGGCCCAGCGCGTCGGTACGCGCGCACAGCCGGTCGTAGCGGTCCCACCGCGAGTGGACCGCCGCCCCCGTGGGATCGATCTCTGTGACGACCTGAAGCGCCTGGTTGACGACGTAACGGCTCGTGTGGCCGAGGGAGTTGGTGAGGGTCGTGACGCTCAGACCGGTCTCCGGATCGCGCGGCCCGTACTCCAGAGCGGCCCGCATGTGGCCCTCGGACCCGGACTCGAAGACGCAGCGGTCCCAGTCGTCGTACATGTACTCGTAGCGGCTGTCGTTGCGGTCCGTCCAGGCCGTGATGCGCCCGCGCTCGTCGTACTCGAACCGCAGCGGCAGCCCGGAGGAGTTGACCACCTCCGTGAGGTCGCCGCCGGTGTAGCCGTACCGCACCAGTTCCACGTCGGCGCCGCCCGGCCCGCCGCCCACCAGGTGCAGCGCCGTGATGCGCGGCCCGCCGTCCGTGGCGTCGCTGCCGTCCGTGGCGTCGCTGGCGTCGCTGGTGTCGGTGGTCACGCGGACGCGGTAGCCGCTGTCGTGGACGATCGCGATCGGCGCGCCCTCCGGGTCCCGTTCGAAGGCGATCCAGTGACCGTCGCGGTCCGAGATCTGTTCCAGCGGGGCGGTCCCATCGCCGTACGGGCGTGAGTCGCCCGCTTCGCCCCCGCCCCCGTACGACCCGAAGTGCCACGTCCGCCCCGCAACCGGGTCCCGTACGGCGTAGCCGCCGTCCTCCGGAATCTCCAGCGGCCACCGCGGCCCCTCGACCGGCAGCGTCGCGACACCCGGCGCCGGATGCGGATAGGACAGCACCATGCCGTCCTCGCCGACGAACACCACGCCCTCGGCATCGATCTCCAGCCGCTGATCCGCCGTGCTCGACCAGGACGGCCCCAGCCACCGCCCGGCCCGGTACCCGGACTGCGCCTTGCGTACGAACGCCAGCGGCAGCGCGCCGGGCAGCGCCACATCGACCTGCGGCAGGAACATCCGGCCCGAGGCCAGGTCGACCGGGTCCGTGCCCCTCGTGGCCTTCGTGCTGTCCGGGCGGGTGCCCTCGTGCGGGCCCCGCTCGGCCTCGTGCCGCGCCGCGCCCTTGCCGGCCTGCCGCGCGCCGGTCTCCGCGCCCTCCTCCACCGCCTTCTTGGTGGCGTTGAGGACCGCGCCCTCGGTCGCCTTCGCCGCCGTCCCGGCGCCGCCTGTGCCGACGGCCATGATGATGTTGCCGAACAGCCGCCCGCCCGCCTCCGACGGGTCCGAGCCCCAGCCGGTGCCCAGCAGGGCGCCCGGCAGCCGTTCCGGGTGGGAGGCCAGGGAGAGGATCCCGGCGGCGGTGTTGGAGACGGTGTCGAGGTACGCCGCGGGGTGCGTGAGGTTGTACGGGTCCGTCGGGTTGAGGCCGCGGGCGAACTTCAGCACGTCCGTACCCGAGCGGACGACGCCGCCGGTGAAGTGCAGCAGCTCGACCTGGCCGCCCTCGAACCCGTCGAGCGCGTCCCCGGCCATCCGGTCGTGGAACTCCGGTTTCTCCGGGGCGAGTTTCGTCGCGGCGTCGATCTTCGACTTGGCGGTGGCGGCCGCCGTATTGCGCTGCTTACGCGCCTCGGCGAGGATGCGCTGCGCCTCCTTGCCGTCCGCCACCCCCGGATCGTGGAACTCGCCCGGCTTCGGCCCCGGGTCCTCGCCCTTGTCGACCTTCGCGTTGTAGGCGTCGACCTTCTTGTTGTGCGCGTCCACGGCCTCCTTGGACGCGGCCTTGCCCTTCTTATAGAGGCGCACCGCCTCCTTGGCCTGCTTCTGCGCCCAGGTGACCGTGTGCCCGTACGCCGTCAGCGCGCCCGCGGCGTCCTCGCAGGCGTCGGCGGCCCGCGCCCACTTCTTCGGATGCTCCGCGAACTTCTTGGCGAACGCCTCCTTGCCCTCGCCCTCCCACTCCGCGGAGCCGACCTTCAGCAGCCCGGCGTGCACGGAGTCGAACGCGGTGTGGAACTTCTTGAGGTGCTCGGCCGCCGCCTCGATCCGCTTCACGTCGCCGTGGATCAGCTCGTCGGCCTCCTCGGTCTGCCCGAGCTGCTTCTCGTCGACCTCCGCGCCGAGGTCGGAGGCGGTCTCGTCGCCCCAGTCCTCGACCGATTCCGCCCAGTCGTGCAGGCCGACGTAGTCAAGGCCGTCGCTGACCTTGTGGGTCGCGTACTCGACGCCCTCGCCGACGAGCTTCTTGCCCTGCTCGACCTTCCCCTCGACCCAGTCGCCGCCCTTGTCGATCCAGTCCATGACCCCCATCAGCCGTAGTCCTCGATCTTGCTCACGACATGGGCGGCGGGGCCGACGGGGCCGAGCCCCCAGCCCGACTGGACGTCGTCGGCAGTCCTCGACCACGTCTCCTTCGCGTTCCCGGCCGCGTCCTGGAAGGACTTCGCGCTGTAGTCCGCGTCCCGCACCTGCGTGTACGGGTTGTCGGACAGCGTCTGGCCCCAGGACTGCTGCTCGACCTGCTCCTCCGTCAGATGCGGGTTGCCCATGACCGCGTTCGTGGTGACCTTGAGGGTGTTCGAGATGTACTCGTCGGTCTCGTGGTAGTAGCCCGCGGCCAGGCCCACCCGGTGGGCGAACTCGTTGCCGTCGCGCACCAGGGCCCGTACGCCCCACTCCCACCGGTCGCAGAACGACTTGAAGGACGAGGTCAGGTCCTCGTGCCCGGCCTCCAGGCCGCTCAGGGCGAGCTCGGAGAAGCCGCGCCCGACGGCCGCGTCGCCCGGCGAACCCACCTTCTTCAGCTCGGCGATCGCCCCGTCCAGGCCCTTGGAGATGTTGTCCAGCGCTTCCTTGCCGGCCTTGAGACCGTCCCCGCCGCTCATCGCGAGCCCTCGGGGGAGCAGCCCGCCGGGCCGTTCGGAGCCTCCGGGTCCGCCGGCCGCCAGTTCTCCGGCGCGTCGACCGCGACGGCGTCCGGCACGATGCCCACCACCGGCGGGAACATCATCGGACGCTCGCTGCCGACGTCCAGCGCCACCCCCGCCGGGACGCCGACGGCAGGCACGACGACGTCCAGCAACCGGGCCCCGAGCACGGTCCTGTACTCCCAGTCCGCGACCCCGCCGGACCCATCGGGTCCATCGGACCACCCGCCTCCGCCGGACCCGCCGGGCCCATCAGCCCCATCGGACCCCTGAGACCTATCAGGCCCATAAGGCCCACCGGATCCACCGGATCCACCGAGCCCGCCGCCCCCGCGGGCCGCGGCGAATCGCGCCAGGGCCGCCTCGTCCGTGAACGCGCAGATCCAGCGGATTCCCCCGAACTCCACCGACAGCAGCCCGTCCTCGCCGGGCACGCCCGTCGGCTCCGTCGGGACCAGCACCGCCGTGCGCCGCAGCTCCCCGACCATCGCGGCCGGCCGCCCCCGCTGCCCGTGAACCGCGGCGACCTCATCCGTCAGTGACACCGCAACCACCCCCCTTGTGGACAGCAGCGTACAAAGCCCCACTGACAACCGGGCCCCGGCCCCGTAATCCGGCCTACGAGCGGCAGGTCACATCCCGCCCCGGCCGCTGCCCCGTAACGAGGTAGTCGGTGACGAGGGCGTCGCCGCAGGCGTTGCCGTGGGCGAGGTAGGAGCCGTGGCCGCCCGCGTCGACGGCGATCATGCGGGCGCGGTCGCCGAAGGCGCGGCGCAGGTTCAGGGCGCCGCTGTAGGGGGACGCGGGGTCGCGGAGGTTCTGGACGAGGAGGATGTCGGAGGGGCCGCGGGGGGTGACGCGTACGGGCTTGTCGACCGGGGCGGCGGGCCAGAAGGCGCACGGGGTGATGCCCGCCGGCTGGCCCGCGGTGAGCGGGTAGCGGGCGCGGTTCGCGGCGACGGCCTCGGCGTAGGCGGGGACCGACTTCGGCCAGGAGACGTCGTTGCAGAGGGTGGCGACGGTCATGGCGGCGGTGTTCTGCATCGCCGCGTCGGGCGGGGTGTTCGGGGCGGGCAGCGCCCGGTGCGCGGGGTCGGACGCGGCGCTTATCAGCTCGGCCAGGGCGGGGAACCGGCCGTCGTCGTAGAGCGCGTCGTACATGGCCTGGCGCAGTACGTTGCCGTTCAGTTCCGCCGGGTTGGCGCCCGGCCAGGGGAGCGGATGGCGGTCCAGGCGGGCGGCCAGGCGCAGGAACAGCGGGCGCACCTCGGCCGGGGTGCGGGCGATACGGTCCGCGCCGCGTTCCGGGGCCGCGGCCCAGCGCGCGAAGTCGGGGAACCGGTCCTCGGCTCCGACGCCGGCGTTCGCCAGCCAGCCGCGCTCCACGAGCTCGGGGTTCGGGTCGTCGTTGCTGTCCAGCACCACGCGGTCGGTCCGGTCCGGGAACATCGTCGCGTAGACGGAACCGACGTACGTGCCGTACGAGACGCCCCAGGCCGACAGCTTCTCCTGGCCCAGCGCCCGCCGGACGCTGTCGATGTCGCGGGCCTCGTTGACGGTGCTGACGCTCCGCAGCACCGGGCCGCCGTCGCGCAGACAGGCGTCGGCCGTGCGGCGGGCGCTCGCGACGTTCCGGGAGATGTCGCCGCCGGGGCCCGGCCAGGCCCGGAGGGCGGTCAGGGCCACGTCCTCATGGGACAGGCCGCAGCTGATGGGGGCGGAGCGGCCGACTCCGCGCGGGTCGAAGCCGACGATGTCGTACGTGTCGCGCACGGACCGCGGCAGCTTCGCGAGCTTGGCGCTCGGGTCCTTCCAGCTCGAACCGCCGGGGCCGCCGGGGATCAGCAGCAGTGCGCCGCGCCGCCGGTCGGGGTGCTCGCTGCGGATGCGGGAGACGGCCAGGTCGAGGCGGGGGCCGTCCGGTGCGCGGTAGTCCAGGGGTACGGACACGGTCGCGCACTCCTGGCGCGGGTCGAGGCCCTTGCCCTCGCAGGCCGACCACGTGACGGGAACGGTCGGAGCGGCCGTTCCCGTGGCTGTTCCCGTGGCCGTTCCAGTGGCTGTTCCAGTGACCGTCCCAGCGGCTTCCGCGCCGGGGGCCGTCATCGCCAGTGCCGCGGCGGCTGCCGCCAGTGGGAAGGCGAGGGTTCTTCGGTTCCAGAGGCTCATGCAGGCCATCGTTGTGGCCCGCCAAGTCCGTGCCCATCCGGCGAACCAGAAGCCGCCAGTGGTGCTACCTGGAGGCTAGAACAGCCCCAACTGCGTCACCAGCATCGCCAGCACCACGACCAGGGCCCAGCCGACCACCTGCTCGACGATCTTGTTCTTGTCGGAAGGCCCGCCGGTGCTCGTGCTCGTGCCCGTGCCCGTACCGGCCCGGCTCGCCGCGATCTCCGCCATGTACGCCAACTCTCGTCTCGTGTTCCCTACGCCCCTCCCATCCCCTCACAGTGCGGCCGGCGCACGGCCCGGTAAAGGGGGAGTGATTCAGGACACGCGGGCCGGAGAATGCCGGTGCGCGGGCAAGTCGCCCCCGGTTACGGTTCGTTGGTCCGAGCGGCACCCGTCATGAGGGAGAGCACCGTGACCGGCTTCATACCGCGCGGGCCGGCCGATCACGGTCGTACGCCGTCCGATCGCGCTCGTACGCCGGCCGATCATGCCCGTACGCCGTCCGATCACGCTCGTACGTCGGCCGATCGCGCCCGTACGTCAGCCGGCCCCGCCCACACCCTCGCCGACCAGGCCCGAGCCCTCGCCGAGGGCCGGGTCAGCGCGGAATCCCTCACCGAACGCGCCCTCGCGCACATCGCCCGTACCCAGCCCACCGTCAACGCCTTCCGGCTCGTACGCGCCGAGGCCGCCCTCGCCGAGGCGCGCGCCGCCGACCGGCGGCTGGCGGCGGGGGAGCGGCTGCCGCTGCTCGGCGTGCCGGTCGCGGTGAAGGACGACATGGATGTGGCGGGGGAGCCCACGGCGTTCGGCTGCCGGGGGGATTTTCCGCCGAAGTCCGCCGACAGCGAGGCCGTACGGCGGCTGCGGGCGGCCGGAGCCGTGATCGTCGGCAAGACGAACACCCCGGAACTGGGCCAGTGGCCGCACACCGAGGGCGCCGCCTTCGGCGAGACCCGCAACCCCTGGAGCCCCGAGCACACGCCCGGCGGGTCCTCCGGCGGCGCGGCGGCGGCCGTCGCCGCCGGGATCGTGCCCGCGGCGCTCGGCTCGGACGGCGCGGGGTCGGTCCGCATCCCGGCGGGCTGGACCAACCTGGTCGGCGTCAAACCGCAGCGCGGCCGGATCTCGACCTGGCCGGAACCCGAGTCGTTCCGGGGCATCACCTGCTTCGGCCCGCTGGCCCGTACGGTCGCCGACGCCGCCTTCCTCCTGCACGTCGTCAGCGGCCGGCACCCCGGCGACCGGCACATCCCGCCCGCTGTCGACGTCCGCTCGGCGGCCGCCCGCGATCCGGGGCGGCTGCGGATCGCGCTGTCCTTCCGGCCCGCCTTCGCGGCGGTACGCCACCGGCTCGACCCGGCCGTACGGGCCCGGGTGCTGCGCGTCGCGGAGCGGCTGGCGGCGCTCGGGCACGAGGTGGCGGAGGCGGACCCGCGGTACGGACCGATCGGGCTGACCTTCGTGCCGCGCTCGACCGCGGGCGTACGGGAGTGGGCGGAGCGGGTGCCGCAGGCGCGGCTGCTGGATCCGCGTACGCGCGCCAACGCCCGTAACGGGCTGCTCCTCGGCGCAGGCGGGGTGCAGCGGCTGGCGCGGGCGGCGGAGGACCCGCTGCGGCGCAGGGTCGGGGAGATCTTCCGGCGGTTCGACGTGGTGCTGACGCCGACGACGGCCGTGCCGCCGCTGCGGATCGGGGCGCTGTCCGGGCTCGGCAGCTGGCGCACGGACGAGGCGATGATCACGGCATGCCCGTACAACTGGCCGTGGAACGTGCTGGGTTGGCCAGGCGTCAGCGTGCCCGCCGGGTTCGTGGCAGCGGACGGGGCGGAGCTGCCGGTCGGCGCGCAGCTCCTCGGCCCGGCGGACAGCGAACCCCTGCTGATCTCGCTCGCCGCCCAACTGGAGGCGGACCAGCGGTGGTACGAGCGGTGGCCGCCGGGGTGCGAGCGGTGAAGCCCCTTACGCCGAGCCCTCGCGCTCGGCTACGGACCGGGTGAAGCGAGCCCAATCCTCCCCGGCCAGCGGGGTCATGACGGCTCGCCAGCCATCCGCCGCATCCGGCCCCGCCGCGCCCAGCGACTCCTCCAGAGCCTCGGCGAACAGCTCCCGCTGCCGCTCGTGCAGTTCGCGTTCCAGCTCCTCGCCGCGCGTCGTGAGGTGCAGTTCCTTGCGTCGGCGGTCGTCCGCTCCGGGCGCGACCCGCACCATCTCCTCGGTGATGAGCCTGCGCAGCGGCCCGTTGATCGCCTGCTTGGTGAGCCGCAGGGTGGCGCACAGCTCGCCCACGCTCATGCCGGGGGAGTACGCGAGGAAGGTGAGGATGCGGTGATGGGCGCGGCCCATGCCGTGCCGGTCCAGAGCCTCGTCGGCCGCGCCGGTGAAGGCGCGGTAGGCGAAGTAGAAGAGGGTGAAGTCGCGGTCGAAGCCGTCCGGACGATTAAGGTCAAGCATGTTGACATATTAGCCCGCACCTCCCTATGCTCGCGATTAAGGTCAACAACCTTGACCTAAAGGCGCTGGAATCGTCGCCTCGTGTCTCCACGCCTGCTTGCCCGCTTGCTTGCCTGCTTGCTTGCCTGACCGGCGGCTTCGCGGCGCGTTCGGCACAGCACAGAACGGAAAAGAAAGGCCAGTGATCCGCGATGTCGGACATCACCGTCGGCGCGTACCTGCTCCGCCGCCTGCGCGAGCTCAACATCGAGCACCTCTTCGGCGTGCCCGGTGACTACAACCTCGGCTTCCTCGACCAGGTGCTCGACTCGCCCGGCCAGACCTGGGTCGGCAACTGCAACGAACTCGACGCGGCCTACGCCGCCGACGGCTACGCCCGCCTCCGCGGCGCCGCCGCCCTCGTGACCACCTTCGGCGTCGGCGAGCTGTCGGCCGTCAACGGCGTCGCCGGCTCGTACGCCGAATCGGTGCCGGTCGTCGCCGTCACCGGCATGCCCGCGACGGCGGTCGCGGCGGCCGGGGGTTGGGTGCACCACACGCTGATGGACGGCGAGTACGACCACTTCGGCCGGATGTTCGCCGAGGTCACCGTGGACCGCGCGACCCTCTCCGCCGCATCCGCCGCCGACCTCGCCGCGGCCCCCGCGCAGATCGACCGCGTGCTCCGCGCCATGCTGCGGCACAGCAAGCCCGTACACCTCAACCTCCCCACCGATGTCGTACTGGCCCGCGTGCCCGCCCCCGACGGCCCCCTCATCGCCGCCGGGGTCGAGGAGGCCACCGAACCCGCCCTGCTGCGCGCCTTCCTCGACGACAGCGCGCGCCTGCTCGACGGCGCGCGGACCGTCACCGTGCTCGCCGGACACGAGGCCGAGCGGTACGGGCAGCGCGAGCCGCTCGGCGAACTGCTCGCGGCGGCCCCGGTCCGCGCCGCCGTGTTCTCCAGCGGCAAGGGCGTGGTGGACGAGACCGCGCCGGGCTTCGCGGGCGTGTACACGGGCGAGTTCAGCCAGAAGGCGGCGCGGGCCGCCGTCGAGGACGCCGACTGCCTGATCCTGGTCGGCGCGCTCGCCACGGACAGCGTGACGGGCGGGTTCAGCCACCACTTCACCGCAGGGCGGACCATTGATCTGCGCCCGTACGGCGCGTCGGTGGGCCGGGCCGGGTACGACGGGGTGCGCATGGCGGACGCGGTGGCCGGGCTGACGGGGCTGCTGCGGGAAGCGGGGCTGCCGGAGCCGGCGGGGTACGGGCGTCCGGCGGGGTGCGGGCGTCCGGCGGAGTACGGGCGTTCGGCAGGGTACGGGCGTCCGGCGGGAGAGGCCGTGACGCGGACCGCCGCTGAGCCGGAGAGTCTGACGCAGCGTCAACTCTGGGCGTCCATAGAGGCGTTCCTGCCCCCGCGCAGCGTCTTCCTCGCCGAACAGGGCACCTCCTTCTTCGGCGGCCAGGAAGTGCCGCTGCCCGCGGACGGACGCTTCGTCGGGCAGCCGATGTGGGGCTCGATCGGCTACACGCTCCCGGCCGCGCTCGGCACCCAGCTCGCCGCGCCCGACCGCCGCTCGGTCCTCGTCATCGGCGACGGCTCGCTCCAGCTCACGGCCCAGGAACTGGGCACGATGACCCGGTACGGCGCGTCCCCGGTGATCGTCGTCATCAACAACGACGGCTACACCGTCGAACGGGCCATTCACGGCGCCACCGCCTCGTACAACGACATCGCCGCCTGGGACTACACCGCGCTGCCCGCGGCCTTCGGGGGCGGCGACCGCGCGGTCGCGGTCCGCGCGGAAACGCCCGCGCAGCTCGCCGACGCGCTCGCGCTGGCGGCCCGTACGCCGGACAAGCTGGTCCTGATCGAGGCGGTGCTCTCCCGCGACGACGCGCCGGAACTGCTCACGGCGCTGGCGGGCCGCTTCGCGGCGCAGAACGACTACGGGGCCTGACGGGGGCGTAGGGGGAGGGGAGAGGAGAGGGGGAGAGGGAGGAGGCGTACGGACCGGCGAGGGGCGTCGGTCCGTACGTTCCGTACGCCTGGACCTTTGCCACCGGCCCGGCCGGACGTACCGGATCGGGCCCCACACGCGCCCACGCAGGGCACACATGAAACACCTACACAGGGCGTCAAAATCGTTTTAGCATAAGCGAGTTGTCAGCTTGGAAGCAGCGCATAAACGATCAGTGACGGGGCGTCCATGTCCAGTTTTCCTGAGATCTCCGCTGAACTCGCCGCCTACTTCTCGCTGGCGGCCGAGACCTTGGGCGCCGCCATGGTGGGGAGTGCCGCACAGCGCATCGCGGACGGGTCGATCGACGCGGGCCAGGGCTGTTTCCGCCGCCTCTTCCGTCGCGGTAGCGGTGGGGACACCCCGATCGCCCTGCCCGGGGGCCGCAGCGAACACCGCGCCGACCAGCTGCTCGGCGTGCTCTCCCCCGAGGACAGGGACAGGCTGGCCGCGGCGCTGACGACATGGATCGGGGAACAGCGGGACCGCGGTCCGGACCGGGCCGGTCTGGACGGGGCCGGTCTGGACGGGGCCGGTCTGGACGGGGCCGGTCTGGACGGGGCCGGTCTGGACGGGGCCCGCCTGGACGAGGCCCGCCTGGTGGAACTCATGGCAGCCGCCCCGGCGCCCGCCCGCACGTACCACGTCACGGCTCATGGCCCGAACTCCGCCGCCATCGGTTCGGTGGGGGACGGCGCCACCTTCCGCTTCGGCGGCGGCGACGGCCGTCACGAGGACGGATCGTGAGATCCGCCGGCTCCGGCGCGGACAAGGGCCCCGAGGCCGGCAATGTCAACTCCAGCGGCGTCGGCTCGTCCTCGTTCGGCGCGGTCGGTGACAACGCCACGTTCAGATGGGAGCTCAAGCGGACGCTGACGAACGTCGCATGGCTCCCTGTGTCCGCCTGCCTCGTCATCGCCGCGACCATCGGCTTCGCCGTCTTCGCCGTCGCCCAGTGGCCCGGCGGCCCGCAGGTCCAGTACGTATGGGCGTACGTCCTCGGGGCCCTCGCCCTGCTGACCGCCGGCGTCGGCGCCCTGTACCCGGCCGGCCGGACCGCGCAGGCCCGCGATGCCGTGCGGCGGGCCGCCGACGCCCGGCGGCGCGGGACGGTCCGCGCCGTCCTCGTCGGCGCCGCCGCGCTCTGCTGCGGCGGCGCCGCGCTCGCCTGGGTGGACGTGGACCGAACCGGCGAGGTCGAGGCGGAGATGACCATCCGGGGCCCGAAGGCCGTGGATGAGAACGGCGGCACGTTCACGGTGGAGATGGCGCGGCCGGCTTCCGACGACGTACGGAACAAGCTGCGTCTGACGCTGGCCATCACCGACAGCATTCCGGACACGGCCACCTGCGTCGGCATGATCAAGGCAGGGATCACCGCCGTCACGCCGGGCGTCACCCCGAGCACGCGGGAGGTGCCCGCCCGGTCGACCGTCGACTTCGACCTCGGCGGGCAGCGCGGGCCCCTGCGATTCACGGTCGCCGTACGGCCGGAGACAGGCTGTTCCATGAGCCTCGCGCGGGCCCGCGGAACGCTGCACAACGACTGAAGCGAAGCGACTGGAGACCGTTCATGGGCAGAACAGGGAAACGTTCCCGCACGATCCGCATATGGGCCGCGGCAGCGGCTCTTGCGGGAGTCGCCCTGGCCGGCTGCTCCTCGGATCCCCCGTCGCTGTTCGCCAAGGGGAAGGTCGAGGTCGGCGCCAAGAGCGATCAGCCGGGCACGAGCTATTCACCCCACGACGGCGAGTTCAACGGCTTCGACATCACGGTGGCCAGGGAAGTGCTCGACAGGGTGGGGGTCAAGTCCCCGAGTTTCAAAGGCGTCCTGTCCAAGAACCGGGTCGGCGCTCTGGACAAGGGGGACGTCCAACTCGTCGCGGCCACCTACTCGATCACGAAGGAAAGGATGGCGCCGACGTCGAAAGACCATGTGGGGGTCGACTTCGTGGGCCCCTACGCAGCCACCCAACAGGGCCTCCTGGTACGGACCGAGGACGCCGGACGCTTCAAGAAGCTCAAGGACCTCGAAGGAGAGGACGTCTGCGTCTGGGAAGGCACCACCTCCGAGGCGCTGCTGAGGAGCCCGGCGTACCAGCTCATCCGCACCACGTCGAGGACGGACGCGCGGGACTGCGTCAAGCTGCTGCGGGACGGCGACGTCGCCGCCGTCTCCACCGACCAGTTGCTTCTCTACGGATTCATGGCAGTCGAACCCAAGCTCACCGTCGTGCGGTCCTTGGCATTCGGCGCGCCCAACTACTACGGCATCGCCATGGCCAAGGGCCACCGCGGCGACTGCAAGAAGCTCCGGCAAGCCCTCACGGAGTACGCGCTCGGCAATGACTGGGACCGGGACTTCCAGCTCAACCTGTCAGGCGTCCCCAAGGACATCCGCGACCGAGCCAGGCCCACCGGCGACGCTATCGACACCTACTCCTGCCGCGACGAGCCAGGCAACAGAAAGATGGACGACTGACGGCTCTCCGAGCGCCAGTTGTCGGCTCGCCCAGCGCCGGATGACGGCTCTCCCGACGGCGGACGACGAGGGGCGGGGCTCTTCGACGCCGGACGGCCAGGAGAGGAGCGGTCGAACGTCGTCCGATGCGGCGCTACGGAGCCAGCACGTCCAGTTCGGCCATGGCTCCGACCGTGATCTCGCGCGTCAGCTCCTCCGCGCGGGCGGCGTCCCGCTCCCGTACGGCCTCGGCGACGCGGACATGGAGGGTGACGGCGGCCGGGTCGGGGTCCGTGAACATCACGTGGTGGTGGGTGCGCCCGGTGAGGACCTCGGCGACGACGTCGCCGAGGCGGGCGAACATCTCGTTGCCGGACGCGTTGAGGATCACCCGGTGGAAGGCGGTGTCGTGCACGAGGTAGCCGTCGAGCTGCTGACCGCGCGAGGTCTCCACCATGCCCAGCGCGTGCCGCGTGAGGGCCGCGCACTGCTCGGGGGTGGCGAGGGCGGCGGCGAGGCCGGCCGCGACCGGTTCGACGGCGGAGCGCAGCACGGTGAGTGAGCGGAGCTGCCGCGGCCGGTCGGCGCCGGCCAGCCGCCAGCGGATGACCTGCGGGTCGTAGACGTTCCACTCCTCGGTGGGGCGTACGGTCACGCCGACGCGGCGGCGCGAGGCGACCAGGTGCATGGACTCCAGGACGCGGATGGCCTCCCGTATGACGGTCCGGGAGACGTCGAAGCGCCGCTCCAGCTCGTCCGTGCGCAGGACCGTGCCCGGCGGGTACTCGCCCGCGGTGATCGCGGGGCCGAGGCTGGAGAGCACGCGCTCGTGCAGCCCGCGCATCCCCTGCGTGCCTGGTGGTACCCCCTGCGTCTCCATGTGCTCAGCCTACGGGCCGCCCCGTATCCGGCCCTCGGCGGAATATTAAGTATGACGTTTGCGTCACATGCTCTTGAATACGTCGTACGTATGGGTTTCAGTGAGGCGACGTACCGATGTCGATGAAGACAACGCATACAGCGGACAGTGAGGCCCAATGAGCACCCGCACCCCTGACGCGGCCGGCACCGCCCACGTGGTCGTCGTGATGGGAGTGGCCGGCACCGGGAAGACCACGATCGGCCCCCTGGTGGCGGGCGCGCTCGGGGTGCCGTACGCCGAAGGCGACGACTTCCACCCGCCCGCCAACATCGCCAAGATGTCGGCCGGCACTCCGCTGGACGACGCCGATCGCTGGCCATGGCTCGACGCGATCGGGGCGTGGGCGCACCGCCGGGCCGGGCTGGGCGGCGTCGTCAGCAGCTCCGCGCTCAAGCGCGCCTACCGCGACCGGCTACGGGCCGCCGCGCCCGGTGTCGTCTTCCTCCACCTCACGGGCGACCGCGAGCTGATCGAGAGCCGGATGGCGGAGCGCAAGGGGCATTTCATGCCGACGGCGCTGCTCGACTCGCAGTTCGCCACGCTTCAGCCGCTGGGGGCGGATGAGGCGGGTGTGGCGGTGGATGTGGCCGGCACGCCGGAGGAGATCGCGGAACGGGCGGTGGCGGCGCTGCGGGGCATGGACGCCGGCTGACGGGACCGGCAGGACCGACAGCCCCGGTAACAGGGCCCGGGCGCCCACCACCCCGGCCACAACAAGAACGACCCACAGACAGACGTACAGACGTACAGACGTAAGGAACGCCGTGACTCATCTCAGCGTCGAGATGCTGGCAGCGGACGCAGCGGCGCCGATCACCTCGGCAGGCCACGCGCAGCTGGGCATCGCCGTACTGGCCGGAATCGCCGCCATCGTCCTGCTCATCACCAAGTTCAAGCTGCACGCCTTCCTCTCCCTGACCATCGGCTCGCTGGTGCTGGGGGCGGTGGCGGGCGCGCCGCTGGACAAGGCGATCGCCGGTTTCACCACGGGCATCGGCTCCACGGTCGCGGGTACGGGCGTCCTCATCGCGCTGGGCGCGATCCTGGGCAAGCTGCTGGCGGACTCCGGGGGCGCGGACCAGATCGTCGACACGATCCTCGCGAAGTCGAGCGGGCGCGCGCTGCCCTGGGCGATGGTGCTGATCGCGGGCGTGATCGGGCTGCCGCTGTTCTTCGAGGTCGGCATCGTGCTGCTGATCCCGGTCGTGCTGCTCGTGGCCAAGCGCGGCAACTACTCGCTGATGCGCATCGGCATCCCCGCCCTGGCGGGCCTGTCCGTCATGCACGGATTCATCCCGCCGCACCCGGGCCCGCTGGCGGCGATCGACGCCATCGACGCCAACCTCGGCGTGACGCTGGCGCTCGGCGTCATCATCGCCGTCCCGACGGCGGTCATCGCGGGCCCGGTCTTCGCGCGGTACGCGGCCCGCTGGGTCGACATCACCCCGCCCGAGGGCCTGACCCCGCAGCGCGCCTCGGAGAACCTGGACCGCCGCCCGAGCTTCGGGGCCACGGTCTCGACCGTGCTGCTGCCGGTCGTGCTGATGCTCGCGAAGGCCCTGGTCGACATCGTCGTGGACAACCCGTCGAACCACGTCCAGCGCGTCACCGACGTCATCGGCTCTCCGTTGATCGCGCTGCTCGCCGCCGTGATCGTCGGCATGTTCACGCTCGGCCGCGCGGCCGGCTTCGGCCGCGACCGCATCGCGTCAACGGTGGAGAAGTCCCTCGCTCCCATCGCGGGCATCCTGCTGATCGTCGGCGCGGGCGGCGGCTTCAAGCAGACGCTGATCGATGTCGGGGTCGGCGAGATGATCCTGGACATCTCCAAGGACTGGAACATCTCCGCCCTCCTCCTCGCCTGGCTCATCGCGGTCGCCATCCGCCTCGCCACCGGCTCCGCCACCGTCGCCACCATCTCGGCCGCCGGCCTCGTCGCGCCCCTCGCCGCCGACATGTCCACCACCCACACCGCCCTCCTGGTCCTCGCCGTCGGCACCGGCTCCCTCTTCTTCAGCCACGTCAACGATGCGGGCTTCTGGATGGTGAAGGAGTATTTCGGCATGAACGTCGGCCAGACGGTCAAGACGTGGTCCCTGATGGAGACGATCATCTCGGTGGTCGGGATCGTGTTCGTGCTGCTGCTTTCGCTGGTGTTGTAGGGGGTACGGGCTCTCGCCCCGCCCCGCCGCCGGTACGACCAGTACGGGCGGCGGGGCGGGGCTTTTTCGGATGTACGGGCGGGGCGGGCGCGTACGGAACGTATGGGCGGGGGCTCGGCGGCCCGTACAAGGCGGAGCGGCGCGGCAATCAAGCCGTGAGAACCCTTGCCGCCTGAGTACGCGTACTCAAGCTTCCCGATCTTTGACCCACTACGGTCGCCTCAGTCGGAGCGCGTTACGGTTACGCGTGTCACCTGTGCGGTGACTGTGCGCAGGCTGTCTCGGGGGCGCCGTGTCGGGGCGATGCGGGGCCGACTCGTCCGGCAGACCCTCGGCGGGGGCGCCCGGCTCGGTCCGGCATCTCCGATTGCCGCGCCTACCCCGCCTGCCCAATTCATATACAGACGCCAATCCGAGATCCAACGTTCGAGGGGGAGAGTGACGAGTCATGGGAACACCGGAGCATGAGTCGGCACAGACACGACTCCAGCAGGTTCCATTCGCCCCCAACGGGACGGCCTATCCGCCGGGTGGGATCAATGGCCAGCCCGGCTTGGCGTCATCGCCTGCCGAGAAGAAGGCCGCCGCCAAGGCCCTTGAGCAGCACATTGAACCGGACACGAAGAAGTCCGGGGATTGGGCCGACGAGCAGAGTGCCGCAGTCGTCAAGGAGTTCGACGCTCGGGACGGCCATGGTTGGGTGACGTCCTCGGCGGTGCAGAAGGCCCATAAGGCATGGGACAAGCAGGTGCGAAACCTCATGAACAGGCTGAGCTCGGAAAAGAGTGCGCTGCGAAGCGCCAACTACCTTATCCAGGGCACGGATTACGGTGTTCGCAACCAGATGCGCGCCTCATCCCTGCTGGACGGCTACTGAGACCGGAGAACCGGCCGTACTGTCGAATCAGCCGCACCGAGGGAACCATGCCGACGTACCACGAGATCATGAGCACAGACCTGTCCACGCTCTCTGCCGCGGCCGAACGCTGGGACGGCATGGCGAAGGAGTTCCACAAGCAGGAGACCGCATACCGGCGAGACGTGCACGGCATATCCATGGGCCAGACATGGATTGGACTGAGCGCGGACGCCGCCAACAGGCGCTTCGACATCACGCTCAACGAATTCCTGAACGCCCAGGTCGAGGCCAAGGCAGTCGCAGCGCTCTTTCGTGAGGCGCACACGCAGTTCGTGGATCTGCACAAGAAGCTGAAGGCGGCAAGGGATGAGGCCGTGGCCGCAGGCATGAAGGTGTCGGATCAGGGAGTGGTCTCGTACGACGCCTCGAAGCTCACTCAGGGCGACCGACAGGCCCTGGCGCACGACCCCGACTATCAGAGGAGCGTCGGTAAGTCCGTCAACTCCTGGCAGCAGCGCATCGACCAGTGCGTAAAGGATGTGGACGACGCCGACAAGGGCGTCGAGGTCGCCCTCAAGGCCGTGGTAATCGACTCCGATACCAACGACGGCACGGTGAACGGCTTCAACGGCAAGGCGAAGGGCGACATCGAGAAGTACGAGGCGGACGAAGCCAAGGCCATCGTGACGCGCATCGATTCAGGCAAGGCGACCGCGGCCGACTACAAGGAACTGCAGCGCATCTTCCACGAAAGCTCACGGGATGAGGCGTTCAGCCAGACCCTGCTCGATGAACTCGGCGCTCGTAGGACGCTGAAGCTCTCCAACGACCTCGAGAGCCTGGGCCACTACGACGACAAGAAGAACGCCGGTCGGTACCGAGACCTTGAGCACGGCCTCGCGGCGACCTTGGCCGCCGCGACGCGCGACCCGCACTCCTCCTTCTACAAGCGCTTCCGTGCGCAGATGCAGAAGGCGGGAACCGAGCAGTTCAATGTCGAGGGGCTCAGCCGGATTCCGGACGAGAAGGTCCGCGGCTACCAGAGCCTGGTCACGCTGATGCAGCAGGGGCGCGGATACTCCGGCCAGTTCCTCGAGGACACCGCGGACGACATCCGGCATTCGGAGGAGTCCTACGCTGCGGAGGGCAACACTGAATCAATCTGGTCCTTGCGGGACAACTTCAGCGGCAAGAACCGCGGTTGGTTCGCGAACGACCCGCTCGACGGCGTTCTCGGCATCATGTCCAAGGACCCCAAGACCAGTACCGAATACCTGGACCCGGCCCAAAACGACAACCTGAAGTACCTGCTGCACGAACGCGACTGGCAGACCGTCGTCGACCACTACGCGACTCCCCCTGGCGGCACCACGACGGGCATGCCGGTAACAGTGGAGGACGCTGACGTGAGGAAGGGGTTCGGCGCGGCCCTGGAGGCGGCCACGACTGGCGACGAGCCGGGTTCCTATCACGCGGTCGGGAAGCACACTGAACCGCAGGCCCGTATCTTGCAGCACACCATCAATACCCTGGACTCGGATAAACACGCGGAACAGCTGCCGAAGAACCTGGCCAAACCGCTGGCGCACATTCTGACGTCGTACACGCCTGATACACACGAGACCTACGCGCGGTCGTCATCGACGTACGACATCGACAAGGACAGTCCCGGTGCTGTGTGGAGCGACAAGGAGGGTACGCACATGGCCGTGGGGAGTAGACACCTCGTCGCCGTCATGAGGGGCATCGCCGACGATCCGGAAGCCTTCGGCCACCTCTACGGAGCTGAACAGCAGTACTCGCACCAGGTTCTGGCGGATATCCCCCGGGACGCCGGCGACAAGACGATCAACGACCGCATCGTCGAGTCGTCACGAGCCATGGGAGCCTATGACGGCATCCGATCGGACATCATCTACGACGACCGGTTCAAGAAGACGCAGTGGGCCGCTGACTTCAACCACGGGATCGGCACCTCTTTCAGCACCGCGCTGCTCTTCAACCCCGTGGCCGATGTCACCCCTGCGGGAACCCTCGCCTCGCAGGCGATCGACGCGTGGACGTATGAATCCAACAAGGAGCACGTGGCCGAGGCCAACCTGGAGGCCACCGAGAAGAATGCCGAGGCCTACGACGCCGGCCAGCGCGACGTCGAGAAGATGGTCAGGGCGTGGGCGGACAGTCGCGGCCACGGCATCGACAGCGATTGGACGAAATTCCATGTCCACGCAGGCCAGGACCAATACGGAAAAGGCCGTGACGATGCGCTGCGCTATCTGCGCCCCGATCGCTGACGCGGCGCGGAGAAAGCCCCCGAGGGAATGAGCACGACTCAGATGACATCCGGATCTCGGCGTATACACGCCGGTTGGTACGCGGGCGGCATTGGGCTGGCTTTGGCGATCGTGTGTCAGGTGCTGTACAGCACTGGCACGTTCGAGCAGTGGCAGGACGACCACTCGCTTGATCGGGCTTGCGACGGCACGCTGGCGCAGGGTGGGCTCCGCGAAGCTCTGCACGCGTCGAACCTCAGGGCCGGCGGTGAGGGCGACAGCGGCTATCTGACCACCTGCCGTGTGCACAATTCAGATACCGGACTGGAACTGAAGCTGCGGTGGAGCACCTCGGCACCCCCCTCCACCAGTTTGACCTGGTACAAAGAGGACTACAACGGGGTGAAGGGGCAGGCGGCACCGCTCGGCAATGGCTGGCCCGGTGTGACCAGGTACGACGGCGGCACCTCGCAGGTCATGGTGGCGCTCGACTGCGTGAACCAGAAGAACAAGGCTCTGGTCGCCTACGGTGACTTTTCCGGCAGATCGAAGGACACCACGCTGACGGGGCTGGGCCGGGTGACCACTGAGACCGCTCAGAAAGCCGCCGCGAAGTATGGGTGCCAAGTGAAGGCCGGCGAACAACTCACCGATGTATCCGCCACCCGGCTCGGTACGCCGGAAACATCAAAACCGCTGAAGCAGGCCCAGGGCTCCTGCACCGCGCTGCGCGGCCTTGCTCCGGAAGCGGCCGAGGGCGGTGTTCCCGAGGCCATGGAATACCCCGCGGACGCGCAGACCCCGCAGGTCAACTGCTACCTCGCGACACCGGAGAAGAAGCCGGGATACGGTTTGTTCGCCTATTACGGCGCCTCCGCCAAGGACTTCCTCGCAAGTGAGGGCGACCGGCTCAAGAAGGGCTACGACTTCACCCGCGGAGAGAGGGACTACGCCTGGGCTACCGCGCAGTGCCCTCAGTCGGCGCAGCCCGCTGTGTTCGCGCTCTACCGCCTCTACGACCGGGACAGCGACACGTACCCGATCTCCCACTACTCCGCGAAGTTCGCCGAATCAGCGCTCAAGACTTTCGCCGACCACGAGGCGAAGACGCGCGGCTGCTCCGACGTGCGTATGGCCCCGGCCCCCAAGTGACCTCGTCCCCGTCGGCGCGCCCCTGCCCGTAGGCACCGCTAGGCACCGCTAGGCACCGCACCCCGGTCAGCCGTCGTGCAGCCCGTGGCTCAGCCGTTGTGCAGCCCGTGGCAGAGGGTGTCGAAGGCGGTGCGGGTGGATTCCTTGAGGGCTTGGCTGGCTGATTTCGCGGGTTGTCCGGACATGAGGCGGCGGCGCAGTTCGCGCAGGGCGGCGCGGTGGAGGCCGGCGAGGGCGCCGGCCAGGAGGGCGGGGGCGGGGACGGAGCCCTCCGCTTCCAGTTGGGCGGCCAGGGCCGCTTCCGCGCGTTCGCGGATCTCGCGTTCTCGGGCGCGCAGGGCGGGGCTGTCCTCGATGACCTGGTGGAAGCGCAGCCCTTCTTCGGCGGTGGGGAACGGGGGGAGTTGATGCCCCAGGGCTTCCAGGAGCTGGTCGCGGATGGCCTCGGCGGGGCAGGAGCCCGGTTCCCGTTCGCGGACCAGGCGGGCGAGTTCGCCTTCCACCTCCGCTTGGCGGTCGAAGAACAGGTCTTCCTTGGTGGGGAAGTAGTTGAAGACCGTCTGCCCGGATACGCCCACGTGGCGTGCCACCTCGGCGACGGTCACCTGATCGAACCCGTGCTCCAGGAAGAGCGGCAGCGCGGCGTCCGCGATCGCCTGCCGCGTCTGCTGCTTCTTGGTCTCGCGAAGTCCCATGCCTCAATCATAGGGCCACACAAAATTTTGTGTCACTCAAACTTTCTCGTACGGTGATGGCCATACGGCTCCGGCCCCCTGCTGGACCCCTTCCGAGGAGGCGGTCATGACCACCCCACCCCCATCCCCCTCCGCATCGCCATCCCCATCCCCATCCCCATCCGCATCCCCTTCCGCTCCGCCCGCCGTCCCCCGCAACGTCCGCTGGGTGCTGCTCGGCGTCATGCTCGCCATGCTGCTGTCGATGCTCGACAACATGGTCGTCAGCACCGCGATGCCGACGATCGTCGGCGACCTGGGCGGCATGGCCTCCCTCTCCTGGGTCGTCACGATCTACGCGCTGGTCACGGCGGTCACCACACCGGTGTGGGGCAAGTTCGGCGACCTCTTCGGCCGCAAGCGGATGTATCTGGCCTCGATCGCGTTCTTCATGGCCGGCTCCGCGCTCTGCGGCGCCGCTGCCTCGATGGGCATGCTGATCGCGGCCCGCGCCCTCCAGGGCATCGGCGCCGGAGGCATCGGCGCGGGCGCGTTCGCCCTGATCGCCTCACTCGTCCCGCCGCGCGAACGCGGCAAGTACCAGGGCCTGACCGCCTCCGTCATGGCCATCGGCACCATCGGCGGCCCGCTGCTGGGCGGCTTCGTCACCGACCACCTGAGCTGGCGCTGGGCCTTCTGGATCAACCTTCCCCTCGGCCTCATCACCCTGGTGTGGATCTCCGTACTGCTGCGGCTGCCCGCCCAGCGCGTCAAGGCGCGGATCGACTGGACCGGCATCGGCCTGCTCGCCGCCGCCATCTCCGCCCTCGTCCTGGGCACCACCTGGGGCGGCGACCGCTACGCCTGGGGGAGTTGGCAGATCGCCGCACTCGGCGTCGTCGCCGCGCTGTCCCTGGCCGGGTTCGTCGCGGTCGAGCGCCGGGTCGCCGAGCCCGTACTGCCGCTACGGATCTTCACCGGGCACCGCAACTTCCCCCTGTCGATCGGGATCATCTTCGCCGTCGGCGCGATCACGCTGGGCGCGGGGCTGTACCTGCCGCTGTTCCAGCAGACGGTGCAGGGCGCTTCGGCCGCCAACTCCGGCCTGCTGATGGTGCCGATGATGCTGCCCGTACTCGTCGTCTCCACGATCGCGGGCAAGGTCATGTCCGCCACCGGCCGCTACCGGATCTTCCCCATCGCCGGCACGGCCCTGATGGCCATAGGTCTGGCCCTGCTCGCCACCATGAGCGCCGATACTCCACGCCTGCTGACCGGCTGCTACATGGTGATCCTCGGCGCGGGCCTGGGCCAGTGCATGCAGATGGCGGGCACCATCGCCCAGAACTCCGTGGAGATGCGCGACCTCGGCGTCGCCAGCGGTTCCCTCAACCTCTTCCGCTCCGTGGGCGGTTCGATCGGCGTCGCCGTCTTCAGCGCCCTGTTCAACCACGCACTGAGCAGCCACAACGGTCACGTCGACGTCGACAGCTTCGTCGACGGAACCCGGTCCATCTTCATCCTCGCCGCTGCGCTCGCCGCCGTGGCCTGCGTCGCGGCCTTCTTCGTCATCGAGGTACCGCTCCGCAAGGGCCCGCCCACCGCCAAGCCCAGCACTCCGGAACCCGCCGCCGCCTGAGCCGATCCGCTCCTTCTGCTGCGGGGGCGGGCGGCGTACGGCTCGTACGGGCGGGGCGGGGTGCCCCCACCCGTACGAGCCGTAAACCGCTCACCTTTCTACGTTCGTCCCTCCGCGCCGTAGTTGTCGGAGGCGTCGCACTCCACGAACTCCACGAACTCCCTCGGGTCCAGGCGGGGAGAGAGCGCTCCGTACGCCGTCCACCGGACGGTTCCGCACGCACCGCACGACTCGCTTCCGAGATCGGGGGTGAGCCCTTCCGGATGCGTGCACGCGATGTTCATCCGGCCGAATACCGGGCCTTCGCAACTGGCCGGTCGGCGCACGGAATCCCTTTCTGGGATGGGGAATGGGATGACGCGGGCGGTCCGTTCGGGGACGTGTTCCACGTCGGCCCGTGCATTCCGAGCGGGGTGTGCGGGGTGGGTGGGCGAAGCCGGTTTCTGTAGACGATGAGTGAACGCGAGACTCACAGTGAGCCCGACCGCCACCGACGCCGTGAACGCGAAAAGCGCGGCGACTACTTCTCCCGTGTACACGCGCTTCATCTACGGTTACGGTCGTCGTCCCGTACCGCTCCGGCGGCGTTCGGCGGCGACTTCGGCCTACCGCCCGGGACCACCCGGACCGCGAACTCCACCGGCGGTTCCAGCGTCGCGTAGTCGATGACGGTCCGGCGAAAACGCGCGTGCCCGGTCTCGTACGAGTGCCGCCGCATCCACTCATCGACCCACCCCGCCCGGGTCGCAGACGGCAACCCCTCGCCGCACTGCTCCGCGTCTCCCTCTCCTCCCTCTCCTCCCTCTTCTCCCACTTCGCCGGATACGCATACGACTCCGTACTCGGGCCACAGGCCGGGGGCGTGGGGGAACGCGAACGCCTCGTAGAAGGGGGCGGTCGGTGGCGGCGGGTCGACGGCGGCCGGCGCCGGGCTTCGCCGTGCTGCCGAGTCGGTGCGGTCCGTTGAATCCGTCGATTCGCCCGAGTCCGTAGGGCTCCTGAAACTCAGACACGTGTCTAGGGGAGACGACGACGCGCCACTACGGTGTTCTGGGCATCGGTGCACGGGCAAGGTCATCGCGCCGGGCGCCGCGTTCTCGTCACGATCTGATTCGTTGTACCTCACCAACGAATTCGGCACGAGGAGTGAACCGTTTATCCCGTAATCCTCGATGAGTTGTGAGAGTGCGGCCCGTGCTCTGCTCTTCATCTGATCAACCGTCCCGATCTGTACTGTGGGCGTTCCGGCAGCTCTCACGCACACGTGTTCGCCGCCATTCCGGAGTCGCTGTTCTTGACTCACAGTGGAGGTCAGGTAGGTACGCTCGCCAGTAGGAGAAGCTTGACAACGCTGGTTTCAAGTCCGGGAGTTGTGTGCGATGACGGCGCGGAAGTCACTGACCCCACGGCAGAAGTACGGTCAGGAATTGCGGCTGCGGCGGCAGGAAGCAGGCTTGACGCAGGAAGAGCTGAGCGAAGAGGTCGTGTGCTCGCCGTCATTGATCAGTCACATCGAAGCTGGGCGGCGACTGCCGTCCCGCGAGGATGCGAAGCGCTTGGACCAGGTGCTCAAGACCAATGGCTGGTTCAGTCGTTGGCTGGAGGACCTTGAGGAACGGTATGCGGATCACTTCGCTGTCGCGGCGGAACTGGAACGCCAAGCCATCGAGATCCGAGAGCATGCGACGACGTTGATCCCTGGTCTTCTCCAAACGGATTCCTACGCACGTGCGGTGTACACCGCATTCAGTCCGAACTACGTGACCGAGGACCTTGACAGACGCGTTGTCAATCGAACGGAGCGCTCCCGAATCCTCGACGACCCCACATCGCCCGTAATGTGGACTCTGCTCGATGAGGCGGTGCTCCGACGGCCTGTCGGCGGCCCGGCTGTCATGGCCGCGCAGCTCGGGCGGCTGGTCGATATGGCGGAGAACGGCCGTCTGCGCCTGCATGTGATTCCCTTTGCGGTCGGGGCTCACGCGCTTATGGAGAGCATGCTCTCTTTGATGGCGTTCACCGATACAGCACCAGTCGCATACGTGGAAGGCGTGCTGACCGGAACACTGATGGACGACCCGGCACTCGTCTTCAAGTGCCGGTCAGCGTACGATCTCGCTATCAGCGAAGCGTTGCCACAGGCAGACTCACTTGCCCTGATCAGGGCGGTAGCAGAGGAATACAGACATGAGCAGTGAGCGTGTCATACCCGATGCGTCATCCTTGGGGGGCTGGCGAAAGTCCAGCTACAGCGGGGGAAGCAACGGCAGTTGCCTTGAGGTCGTAGATGGCTACGTGACGGGGGTCCCTATCCGCGACAGCAAGAACCCACATGGGCCGGCGATCGTGTGCAGCCGTGCGGCGTGGATGTCGTTCGTCGAGTTCGCTGCCGGGTGCGAAGCCTGACGTCGGACCACTGTCGAGTTCCATGTGCGCCCGCTGTTACCGCAGTTCGGTGACGGCGGGCTTTCTGCGCCCGTACTCGTACCCGTGCCCGTACCCGTGCTCGTACTCATGAAGCAGCGTTACGGGCCGTGCACGACTCAGTGGTGCTAGGCGTCAACGGGAGTGGGCCAACAAGCCGCGTGGGGCGTGTGTTTGCGGTGGTGAGGGAGGGGTTCGAGGGGTGGGGCAAGAGCCCGCGCCAGCGACGTGGCCCGGTGTACCGTAATTGCGTCCACACGCTCCGTGTCCATGCGCGGAGCGGCCCCCAGTGGTGCTCGAACACCGCCTGAGGGCCTTCACCACCAGTGGACGTCACCCTGCAAGGGAAAGAAGGTCCACCAGGATGCTTCGGCATGCTATCGCGCCCACGGGGCGCTATACGAAGGCTTCGCACGACGTCGTCCGGCATGCGCGTCTGAACAGTGACGCGAAGATCCTCCTCCTCTACGTACAGGGGCTGCCCGAGTCCGAGACGGCCAAGCCGCTCGGCGACCACGCGAAGCGCCTCGGGATCACGGGGCGGGCGTTCCAGAAGGCCAAGCGGCTGCTGACCGAAGGCGGTTACTTCCACGACTGGCGCTGGCAGAAGGAGCGCGGGCAGTGGGTGACGGATCAGCTGTTCGCCAACGTCGTCCTGAGCGCCGAGGAGGCCGTACGCGTCCGCGACGGCGAGCCGCCGAGTGCGCAGTATCCGACGGTCGGTGCGCCGAGTGGTCGGACCGTCGGTGGCTCTTTCGGTAAGAAGAAGACTGAGGAGAAGAACTCCTCCCACCCGCCCACCGAACCCGCCGTCGTCGACGACCCTGAAGCCGCACTCCGAAGGAAGATCCTGGAACCCCACCTAGCCGAGGCGGAACGCGTACTGCTGTCGCTGCGCCGCGTGGACCGGCGCTTGTGGCTGGGCGCGTCCGAGGCCCGGGAACTGGCCGGGGCCGCCGCCGAGTGGTTCCTGCGCGGGGCCCGCGCGGGGGAGTTGCGGGACGCGCTCACGTCAGGTCTGCCGCCTGAGGGGGTGCGGTACGCGCCGGGGTTCGTACGCCGTCGCCTCGCCGACAGGCTCCCGGAGGCACCGAGCCTCGCCGAACAGCAACGGCGTTCCCGTACGGACCAACCCCCGTCGCCACCCGCCCGCTTCACGACCTGCCAAGGCCCCGGCAGCGAACACGTCTTCCGCCCCGCAGCCAACGAAACCCACTGCGGCCCTTGCCGCCAGGCCGGAGCCGAGGCTGCTTTCTCCGCTCGCCGGGCTGCGGGGGCGGTCTGACGGCCGCGCCGGGGCCCTGGACCCTGGGCCTGGGGTTCGGGGCGGCTGGCGGGTGGTGTCGGTTCCTGCGAGTGGTGCTCGGCGGCGGGCGCCTGGCGCTGGCGCTGGCGCGGGGAGTGCTGCGCACCGTGGATGGGTGAAGGCGACGGGTGGGGCGTGCCGGTTCGAGCGGGAGTCACCCCCGCACGCGCAGGGACCACTCCGTGCCCTGGTGCGCCAGCGCGGTCGCGCCGGGACCACCCCCGCACGCGCGGGGACCACCCCGACTTCTACCGTCCGGCGCACCAGGCTGTGGGACCACCCCCGCACGCGTGGGGACCACTTCGCGCGGCGCTCGGCCAGGATGACCAGCACGGGACCACCCCCACACGCGCGGGGACCACGATGTCAAGCGGCGGGGCCGCAAGCCTGACAGGGACCACCCCCGCACGCGCGGGGACCACCATCTACGAGGACGGAGAGATCGAGCAGTTCTGGGGACCACCCCCGCACGCGCGGGGACCACTCACCTACACCGCCATGGCCCCCGCCCTCAATGGGACCACCCCCGCACGCGCGGGGACCACGCCTACGCGGGGAAGATGCGGGGTGTCGGCCCGGGACCACCCCCGCACGCGCGGGGACCACAGGGCGCGACCTGCTGTTTCAGGTCGGGAGATACTGGTTTTTACCCGCTAGTGCAGATTCCGGCATACGGTGCAAACCTCCTACTCGCTGGCCCAGGACCGTCTGTTGGAACAATGCAAGCAGTCCCATCGGAGTGCCCGCAACGCCAGCTGGGGCGGCGATCGTCGGAAGTCGTCATCCCCTTGCCTCAACGTCATGCCTGGGCGTAGCCGAGGTCCGGGAGCCGGCGGAGGCCGTTGCCGAGTGGTTTGTCGCGCGGGTCCGCGTGGCGGCGGATCTGTGGATGCGCTCACCGCCAGGTTGCCTGAGGGGGTGCGTTACGCGTCGGGGTTCGTGCGCCGCCGTCTCGCCGACAGGCTCCCGGAGGCACTGAGCCTCGCCGAACAGCAACGGCGCTCCCGTACGGACCAACCTCCGTCGCCACCCGCCCGCTTCACGACCTGCCAAGGCCCCGGCAGCGAACACGTCTTCCGCGCCGCAGCCAACGAAACCCACTGCGGCCCCTGCCGCCAGGCCGGAGCCGAGGCCGCTTTCTCCGCTCGCCGCGCCGCCGGGGCAATCTGATGGCCGCTCCGTAACCCTGAACTCTGGGCCTGGGGTGGCCGGAGGGTGGGGTGGGTTCCTGCGAGTGGTGCTCGGCGGCGGGGGCCTGGCGTTGGCGCTGGTGCGGGGAGTGCTGCGCACCGTGAGCGGGTGAAGCCGACGGGTGGGGCGTGCTGGCTCGTGCGGGGGCTACCCCCGCCCGCCCGAGGACCACCACTGTCCCCCGGTTCCTGGCCGCCACCCCCAGGGACCACCCCCGCACGCCCGGGGACCACCCAAGGACGTCCTTGAGGACGCCAACGGTGTCGGGACCACCCCCGCACGCGCGGGGACCACGCGCTGCCCCCGGCGGCCGCCAACGAGCCGCCGGAACCACCCCAGTTTCTCGGCCCTCGCACGGAAGTGCTTGGGACCACCCCCGCACGCGCGGGGACCACCCGCACCCTCCTGGCTTGGGCGTGTGTGTGCAGGGACCACCCCCGCACGCGCGGGGACCACCGCCCTTCGGCATCGTGCGGCAAGGGAGAGGCGGGACCACCCCCGCACGCGCGGGGACCACGCGTCGGGGTGCAGCCCCAGGGCGATCGGGTTGGGACCACCCCCGCACGCGCGGGGACCACCAGCACCTTCGCCCAGCGCGACCACGCGCTGCTGGGACCACCCCCGCACGCGCGGGGACCACCGCCTCGCCCACCGCCTCGGCAAAGGCGGCTGGGGACCACCCCCGCACGCGCGGGGACCACTTGTGAGCTTCGCCGAGATCCACGAGTGGGCGGGGACCACCCCCGCACGCGCGGGGACCACCTGGAGCTGTTCAGCGAGCACATGAGCGTCGCGGGACCACCCCCGCACGCGCGGGGACCACGCGGCTAAGAAGTCCACGTACTGCGAGCTGACGGGACCACCCCCGCACGCGCGGGGACCACTACGCGCCGCTCGACGTCAGCGACCACCGGCTGGGACCACCCCCGCACGCGCGGGGACCACTTAGGGGTCCTTTCAGAATGCTTTGCGGGCGAGGTTCATGCAGGCGGCGAGCTGGAGGAAGGCGTCGTGCATCTCGTCGTATGCCTCCCAGCGAACT
>NZ_JBFAIS010000037.1:0-77173 GCF_040654795.1 Streptomyces sp. NPDC050617
CCGCCGGAACCGTCCGGCGGGGCCCGGCCCGTCATGCGGCCGCCGGCTCAGCCGGCGGCGGCGACCCTGGTGGCGCGCTGGAGCTCCGCCTCGCGGCGGCGCCTGCGGGCCAGCACGACGCGGCGCTCGGCCGCGGTCAGCCCGCCCCACACTCCGTAGGGCTCGGGCTGCAGCAGTGCGTGTTCCCGGCACTCGACCATGACCGGGCAGCGCGCGCAGACCCGCTTCGCGGCTTCTTCGCGCGAGAGCCGGGCTGCCGTGGGCTCCTTGGACGGAGCGAAGAACAGCCCGGCCTCATCCCGACGGCATACCGCCTCCGAGTGCCAGGGGCCGGCCTGATCCCGGGGATGACTCCGCTGGGATGGTACGGCGGCGTCCTGCAGGGGCTGATGCGGTTGCAGCACGGTCTACTCCTGACGACGGCTTGACCGATTGAGTCACCCTTGCCCGCCTCCCTGCGTACGACAACGCGCATCCCCAGTCCGTACGCGAGACGATGTGCACCAAGCCTTACCCGCTGTGCGTGGGCTTATGCACACCGTTGCCTTCGCGACCGCCGCGGAGCGTGCGGCGTGCGTTCCGTTTGTGCTCGATATGCGTTCGACAGGCCGTCGACGTGCGTCCGGCGCCAGTAGGGCGACGGATCTGGCAGCGGTCAAGCGGCGGTCCGGCGGCCGCCGGACCGGTCATTTCCGCAGGTTCTTCAGGCGCTTGCCGCGTTTGGTCTTGGCCTCGGCGCCGCCGAAGACCGCGAATCCGGTGATGACGACGACGGGCGCGTCGGGGTCGGCGGCCTCCTGGCTGACGACGTCGAAGCCGCCGAAGATGCCTGTACCCGCGCAACGCACCGAGATGTTCTCGGGGACCTTGATCTCCACGCCGCCGAAGATCGCGGTGACGTTGATGACGATCTCCTGCTGGTCGAAGACCGCTTCGGTGAGGTCGATCTCGACGCCGCCGAAGACGGCGAAGGCGTTGGTGCGCCGCCCGACCCGCCAGCGGCCCTTGCGGGTCGCGCCGCCGAAGACGGCTATGAGGTTCTCGGCCGCGGCGTTGCCGGGCGTGTGCGGCGGGGCGTAGCCGGTGGCCGCTGCGGGCTCCGGGCGGCCGGTCCGGCGGCCGGCGGCGGGCAGGTCGCGGACGATCGGCTCCAGCTCGCCCAGCGTCCTGGCGCCGTAGACCGAGCCGATCCGCTCGGCGTGCTCGTCGGCGGTGAGCCGTCCCTCCGCCAGGGCCTCGCGCAGGATGTCCGCGACCCGGTCGCGATCGGCGTCGGAGGCGCGGTACTCCGCGTCGCCCGCCGGTTCGGCCGTTGCCGTAGGACGCGCCGCCGGCCGTCCCTCGGGCCCCTTCTGGAACCGGACCGCGGGCCCGTCCTGGGAAGAGGGCGCGGTCGGCCGCTCCGGCTGCTGGGGTCGCTTTTCGAGCGAAGACTCATCCACGGGCAACAGAGTAGCGAAACGCGATAGATCGCGACAGGCGGTCCGCGGCGCTCTACTGAGCCTTACCTCACAACCGTCTCCGTCCGGCCGGGTTCTACTCTGGTGGGCGCTGCCGAGGACGTCAGCTGTCGCAGTCTGCCGAGTGAGGAATGGCCGCAATGCCCCCTGTCCCTGAGTTCTCCTACACGGACCTGCTCCCCCTGGGTGAGGACGACACTCCGTACCGTCTCGTCACCTCCGAGGGCGTCTCCACCTTCGAGGCGGACGGCCGTACGTTCCTCAAGGTCGAGCCGGAGGCGCTGCGCAAGCTCGCCGCCGAGGCCATGCACGACATCTCGCACTACCTGCGCCCCGCCCACCTCGCGCAGCTGCGGCGCATCCTGGACGACCAGGAGGCCAGCGCCAACGACCGCTTCGTCGCGCTGGACCTGCTGAAGAACGCCAACATCGCGGCGGCCGGCGTGCTGCCGATGTGCCAGGACACCGGCACCGCGATCGTGATGGGCAAGCGCGGACAGAACGTGCTGACCCAGGGCGGCGACGAGGAGGCCCTGAGCCGCGGCATCTTCGACGCGTACACGGAGCTGAATCTGCGCTACTCGCAGATGGCCCCGCTGACCATGTGGGACGAGAAGAACACCGGGACCAACCTGCCGGCCCAGATAGAGCTGTACGCGACCGACGGCGGCGCGTACAAGTTCCTCTTCATGGCCAAGGGCGGCGGCTCCGCCAACAAGTCCTTCCTCTACCAGGAGACGAAGGCCGTCCTCAATGAGGCGAGCATGATGAAGTTCCTGGAGGAGAAGATCCGCTCGCTGGGCACGGCCGCGTGCCCGCCGTACCACCTGGCGATCGTCGTCGGCGGCACCAGCGCCGAGTTCGCGCTCAAGACCGCGAAGTACGCGTCGGCGCACTATTTGGACGAGCTGCCCGCCGAGGGCTCCCCCGCCGGGCACGGCTTCCGGGACCAGGAGCTGGAGCAGAAGGTCTTCGAGCTGACGCAGAAGATCGGCATCGGCGCGCAGTTCGGCGGCAAGTACTTCTGCCACGACGTACGGGTCGTACGGCTGCCCCGGCACGGCGCGTCCTGCCCGGTGGCCATCGCCGTCTCCTGCTCCGCCGACCGCCAGGCCGTCGCGAAGATCACCGCCGAGGGCGTCTTCCTGGAGCAGCTGGAGCGGGACCCGGCGCGCTTCCTGCCGGAGACGACCGACGAGCAGCTCACCGAGGGCGCCGGGCCGGACCTGGAGGCCGTGCGGATCGACCTCGACCGGCCGATGGACGACATCCTCGGCGAGCTGACCAAGCACCCGGTCAAGACCCGGCTGTCGCTGACCGGCACGCTGGTCGTCGCCCGTGACATCGCACACGCGAAGATCAAGGAGCGGCTGGACGCGGGCGAGGAGATGCCGAAGTACCTCAAGGACCACCCGGTGTACTACGCGGGTCCGGCCAAGACCCCCGAGGGGTACGCGTCCGGGTCCTTCGGGCCGACGACGGCGGGCCGGATGGACGCGTACGTGGAGCAGTTCCAGGCGGCGGGCGGCTCGAAGGTGATGCTCGCCAAGGGCAACCGCTCCGGGCAGGTCACCGCCGCGTGCAACGCGCACGGCGGCTTCTACCTCGGCTCGATCGGCGGTCCGGCGGCCCGGCTCGCGCAGGACTGCATCAAGAAGGTCGAGGTCCTGGAGTACGAGGAGCTCGGCATGGAGGCGGTCTGGCGGATCGAGGTCGAGGACTTCCCGGCGTTCATCGTGGTGGACGACAAGGGCAACGACTTCTTCGCCGACCCGGCGCCCGAGCAGCCGTTCGTCACGAGCATCCCGGTCCGCCAGGGGTCGTGACGTACGCCCGTCCTCGGCTCGGAACCGCTGTCCGAGCCGAGGACGAGCAGCGCGCTACGCGAACTTCTGGTGCGCCGAACCGTCGCACTTCTGGAGCCGCAGCGGGTCCTTGGCCGCCGCGAGCGTCAGGCACAGCCCCGGCGCGGCGTCCGGCCGGATGGCGCCCGCGGACTCGGTGAACTTCTGGTTCCGCTCGCCGTGGCAGTTCCACAGCACCAGCGCGGTCCCGGCCTCGTACGTGCCGCCGGGCACGTCCAGGCAGCGGTCCTGCGTGAGCGCGGTGTGCACCGAGCCGCGCTCGGGGTCGTACCACCAGCTCTGGTTGCGCTGCCCGGCGCAGTCCCAGCCGCCGACCGCGGTGTTGTTGCGGCTGCTCGCGCCGTACGCGTCGACGCAGGTGCCGGTGGCCGCGTTCTTCAGCGGCCGGTACGCGTCGTCCCAGGCGCCCTTGTAGAGCTTCGGCTTCCCCGTGGAGGCCGGGTCGGTGCAGCCCGCTTCCCGCCAGCCGGAGTCGTAGAGCTGGGTGAGGCAGGACGCGAAGGCGCCGTGCCCGCGCGCGTTGGGGTGGAAGGACTGCCGGACCGAGTTGGAGTCCGGCGGGAAGGGGTTGGCGAGGTCCACGTACAGCCCGCGCGCCCAGGTGTCCTCCATGCAGACCTCGTGGCCGTGGAAGAGCCGCGAGTTGTCCAGGTAGACGGCGCCGGTGTCCTGGGCGGCCTTGCGCATGCCGCGCTCGAAGGCGGGGACGGCGGTGTTCCGGCCCCAGGCGGCGTCGGAGGTGTAGCCGGTGCAGCCGCCCGGCAGCTTGCCGGGGTAGCGCGGGTTGTCCTCGACGTCCGGGCCGATGGGGCTGGGGTAGCCCATGACGACGAGTCTGTAGTCGCCGTCGGCGTAGCCCGCGTTCGTCATGGTGGTGCGCAGGTCCCGCACGGTCTTCTCGACCTTGGGCACCAGGCCGTCGACGCGGGCCTGCCAGCCCGGCCGGTACTTGGGCTCGCAGGCGCCCTGGAGGGTGAACCAGCGGACGACGCAGTCGGTCATGACGGGGCCGAACTGGAGGTCGTCGTTGGCGCCGGCGACCAGCAGCACCATCTTGATCTTCGTGTTGCGGGCCTTGATCGCGAGGCTGTCGCTCTGCACCAGTTCGTCCGGGTACTGCTTGGTCCCGCCGATGACGATGTTCCCGCTGTACGCGCCCGAGCAGGAGACGTTGTACGTGACGTCGGCCGGGATGCCGGTGCGGTGGATGGCCGAGTCGGGCGAGCGGTGGCACCAGTTGTCGGGCCCGTCGGTGCCGGGTTCGTACGTGCCGACGCCCTCGCCGGAGATCTCGCTGTCGCCGAGCGAGATGAGCGAGGACTTGCGCTGGTCCAGGGGGCGCTCGGCGGGGTCGCCGTACAGCTTGGCGGCCTCGGCGGCCCGGATCTTCTCCAGGTCCGGCGGCAGGGGCGTGGCGGCCGGGGCGACGGCGGGCGCGGCCTGGGCGGCGGGGGCGGTCGCCGCCATCCCGCCCAGCGCCGCCGCGAGCGCGGCGACGGCCGCGACGGCACACCTCGTCCTGGGTCTGCTGCGTTGCTGCATGGAGCCTCCCCGGTTTCGGTTGTTGCCTCCGGTATTTACTGGCAAGTAGTGGTGTTTGGGAACACCGCGAACCAGACAAACGCTCTTCTCCACAGGAGGTGGCTGACGATGGCCGACCAAGGCAGTGGAGCTCCCCGCGACGAGCACGGGAGCACCTACCGGATCGAGCACGACTCCATGGGCGAGGTGCGGGTCCCCGCGCACGCCAAGTGGCGGGCGCAGACCCAGCGCGCCGTGGAGAACTTCCCCATCAGCGGAGCGCGCCTGGAGCGGGCCCATATCGAGGCGCTGGCCCGTATCAAGGCCGCCGCCGCCAAGGTCAACGCCGAACTGGGGGTGGTCGAGCGGGACACCGCGGACGCCATCGCGGCCGCCGCGGGCGAGGTGGCGGAGGGCCGCTGGGACGACCACTTCCCGGTGGACGTCTTCCAGACGGGTTCGGGCACCTCGTCCAACATGAACGCCAACGAGGTCATCGCGACGCTGGCCGCCGAGCGGCTCGGCCGCGACGTGCACCCCAATGACCATGTCAACGCCAGCCAGTCCTCCAACGACGTCTTCCCCTCCTCCATCCACATCGCCGCGACCGCCGCGGTCACCCGCGATCTGATCCCCGCGCTGGACCATCTCGCCGAGTCGCTGGAGCGCAAGGCCGAGGAGTTCGCGGAGGTCGTCAAGTCCGGCCGTACGCATCTGATGGACGCGACGCCGGTCACCCTCGGCCAGGAGTTCGGCGGGTACGCGGCCCAGGTCCGCTACGGCGTGGAGCGGCTGCGTTCCGCCCTGCCGCGGCTGGCCGAACTGCCGCTCGGCGGCACCGCGGTGGGCACCGGCATCAACACCCCGCCCGGCTTCTCCGCCGCCGTGATCGCGGAGGTCGCCGAGGCCAGCGGGCTGCCGCTGACGGAGGCCCGCAACCACTTCGAGGCGCAGGGGGCGCGCGACGGGCTGGTGGAGGCCAGCGGCCAGCTGCGGACCGTGGCGGTGGGCCTCACCAAAATCTCCAACGATCTGCGCTGGATGGCCTCGGGCCCGCGCACGGGGCTGGCCGAGATCGCGCTGCCCGACCTCCAGCCCGGCTCGTCGATCATGCCGGGGAAGGTCAATCCGGTCATCCCGGAGGCCGTGCTGATGGTGGCCGCGCAGGTGGCCGGCAACGACCTCACCGTGGCCACGGCGGGCGCCTCCGGGAACTTCGAGCTCAATGTGGCGCTCCCGGTGATCGCGAAGAACATCCTGGAGTCGGTGCGGCTGCTCGCCAACGCGGCGCGGCTGCTGGCCGACCGCACGGTCGACGGGATCACCGCCAACGCGGAGCGGGCCCGCGAGTACGCCGAGTCGTCACCGTCCGTGGTGACCCCGCTCAACCGCTACATCGGGTACGAGGAGGCGGCCAAGGTCGCCAAAAAGTCCCTCGCCGAGCGCAGGACGATCCGCGAAGTGGTGCTGGAGGGCGGCTATGTGGACCGCGGGCTGCTGACCCTGGAGCAGCTCGATCAGGCCCTTGACGTGCTGCGCATGACCCGGCCGTAGCCGCCGCGGGCGGTGCGGGACGCGCGTGCGGCGCAGATCACGGCCGCCCGGCGGGGGCGGCACCTAAGATCTGTGCATGACAGCGGACACGATGGAGACGACGGGAACGGCAGACACCGCACACTGGGCGCCGGGGGATCACATCCTGTGGCGCTATCGCGACAACGCCTGCGATCGCATCCACATCTGCCGCCCCGTCACCGTCGTACGGGACACCGACGAGCTGCTGGCGGTGTGGATGGCGCCCGGCACGGACTGCGTCAAGCCGCTGCTCGCCGACGGCACGCCGGTCCACCGCGAGCCGCTGGGCACGCGCTACACCAAGCCGCGGACGACGACGCGCTCGCGCTGGTTCGGCACCGGGGTGCTCAAGCTCGCCCGGCCGGGCGAGCCGTGGTCGGTCTGGCTGTTCTGGGAGCGCGGCTGGCGCTTCAAGGACTGGTACGTGAACCTTGAGGAGCCGCTCGCCCGCTGGGCCGGGGGTGTCGACTCGGAGGACCATTTCCTCGACATCTCGGTCTACCCGGACCGCAGTTGGGAATGGAAGGACGAGGACGAGTTCGAACAGGCGCAGCGGGTCGGCCTGATGTCGCCGGCCAAGGCGGACCGGGTGCGGGCCGCGGGGCGCTCGGCGGTCGAGGTGATCCACGACTGGGGCCCTCCGTTCTCGGCGGGCTGGGAGGACTGGCGGCCGGACCCGGCGTGGGCCGTGCCGGAGCTCCCGGCAGACTGGGACCGCACCTCGGCGCGCGTCAGGGCATGAGCCTCTTGCTGCGTCCCCGCACGGCAACCGTAGGATCGTCCTCCGGAACCCCGTGCGGGAGCGAAGAACATGTGCGAGCACGGGCAACTCTCGAACGGTGCACGGCATTTGACGAACGGTCGAAAAGGGCCGCAAGGGGTCACAGAAGGGGCGGAGCCGTGAGCGGTGACGACAACCAGGGGTATGACGGATATGCCCGCGCGGGGCTGGACCGCACCGGCCAGGCCGAGGCGTTCGACGCCATCGGCGACCGCTACGACGACGCCTTCCCGCACAAGGACGGGCAGATCGCGGCGGGCGACTGGCTGGCGTCGGCGCTGCCGCCCGGCTCCCGCGTCCTCGACCTCGGCTGCGGTACGGGCCTGCCCACGGCCCGCCGGCTGAGCGAGGCCGGGCACAAGGTGGTCGGCGTCGACATCTCCCCCGGCATCCTCAAGCTGGCGCGCGACAACGTGCCGGGCGCGGAATTCCACCAGAGGGACATCGCCGAACTGCGGGACGGGCGGCTCGGCTCCTTCGACGGCATCGCGGCGTTCTTCACGCTGCTGATGCTGCCCCGTCCCGAGATCCCTCACGCACTGCGGATGCTGCACGGCATGCTGCGGCCCGAGGGGCTGCTGGCGCTCGCCATGGTGGAAGCCGACGTGAACGATTTCTCCATTCCGTTCCTCGGCAACACCATCCGGGTATCCGGTTACCTGCGGGACGAATTGCGCCGAGTCGTGCGTGATGCGGGTTTCGATGTCGTCGGGGAAGATTCGCACGCGTACGCCCCGGCCAGCACGGATGTACCACCCGAGATCCAGCTCTTCCTCAATCTGCGACGCGCCTGACACTCGGTGCGCCCGCGGCGAATGGGCGTACGGCCCCGGACGGATGGAACCTCACGCGTGACGGAGCACCCGACCTCCCACGAAGAACGGCAGCCCGCTGCCCCCGGCGCGGGCGCGGGCCCGGACGACGCGCACGGCGCGGTCCCGGACCCACGCTCCGTGCTGCCGCCCTCCGCCGCGCCGGAGACCGGCCGGCCCCGGCAGGCCGGCCGCGCGGACGGCACGGCCCAGGCGGCGCACGGCGCCGGCGCGTCCGGCTCCTACCGGGGCGCCCGCCCCGGCGACGAGAGCGCAAACGTTCCGGCGTCCCTGGGCGCCGGGCCCGCCGCCGCCCCGGAGCCCGCGCCGGACGGCCGTACGCCCGCGCCGCAGGGCCGTCCGGACGACGCGGCCCGCGCCGCCGCCGGGCACACGGAGCACCCGGCGGGGCACGAGGCGGCCCGCTCCGGCGCCGCGAGCGGCGGCCACGCCGGCGGCTCGCTGCCCGTGCCGCCGCCCGGCGCGCACCCGCTCTCCGAGGTCGGCGGGCCCCGCGGGCCGCGCGGGGGCAGGCCCACCGCCAGCGGCACCGGCGGCGAGCGGCTGCGGTTCGTGGGGGCCGCGACGCGCCGCATCGCGCGCGGCATCGACCTCGACGAGATCGTGCTCGGGCTCTGCCGGGCGACCGTGCCGACGTTCGCGGACGCGATCCTCGTCTATCTCCGCGACCCGCTGCCGGTGGGCGACGAGCGCCCGGTGGACCCGGTCGTCCTGCGGCTGCGGCGCACCGACCGGATACCCGAGGAGGCCGACACCGACGGCGTGCGGCTGCCGCTGCTGCCCCCGCAGCCGGATCTGAGCCCCGCGCTCGGCGGCGGCGCCACCGAGCGGTGCGAGGTGGTCATGGGCGGCCCGCTGGCCGAGGTGCTGCGCGGCGTGCGGCCGGTGTTCGGGGACTCCACGGCGGCGCGGGCCGCGCTGCCGGAGCTGCTGGGCGACGCCCGCCGGGTGCCGGAGGGGCACCGCACGATCCTCGCGCCGCTGCGCGGGCGCCGCCGGGTGATCGGCGCGGCCGTGTTCGTACGCCGCCCGGAGCGGCCCGCCTTCGAGAGCGACGACCTGCTGGTCGCGGCGCAGCTGGCCACGCACACCGCGCTGGGCGTGGACAAGGCGGTGCTGTACGGGCGCGAGGTCTACATCGCGGACGAGCTGCAGCGCACCATGCTGCCGGACTCCCTGCCGCAGCCGACGGGCGTCCGGCTCGCCAGCCGCTATCTGCCGGCCGCGGAGACCGCGCGCGTGGGCGGCGACTGGTACGACGCGATCCCGCTGCCCGGCAACCGGGTGGCGCTGGTCGTCGGCGACGTCATGGGCCACTCCATGACCTCCGCGGCGATCATGGGCCAGCTGCGCACCACCGCGCAGACTCTGGCGGGGCTCGACCTGCCGCCGCAGGAGGTGCTGCACCACCTCGACGAGCAGGCGCAGCGGCTGGGCACCGACCGGATGGCCACCTGCCTGTACGCGGTCTACGACCCGGTCGCGCACCGCATCGTGATCGCCAACGCCGGTCATCCGCCGCCGCTGCTGCTGCACCGCGGCGGGCGCGCGGAGGTGTTGCGCGTACCGCCGGGCGCCCCGATCGGCGTAGGCGGCGTGGACTTCGAGGCGGTCGAGCTGGACGCTCCGGCGGGCGCGACGCTGCTGCTGTACACGGACGGGCTCGTCGAGTCGCGGATCCGGGACGTGTGGACGGGCATCGAGCAGCTGCGGGAGCGGCTGACCGAGACGGCCCGGCTGACCGGCCCGAACCCGCCGCCGCTGGAGCCGCTCTGCGACGAGGTGCTGGGGATGCTCGGGCCGGGCGACCGGGACGACGACATCGCGCTGCTGGCGGCCCGCTTCGACGGGATCGCGCCGAGCGACGTGGCGTACTGGTTCCTGGATCCGCGTGCCCAGACGGCGGGCCAGGCGCGCCGCCTCGCCCGCCGGGCGCTGGCGCGCTGGGGCCTGGAGGAGCTGACGGACTCGGTGGAGCTGCTGGTCAGCGAGGTGGTCACGAACGCCGTGCGGTACGCGGAGCGGCCGATCACGCTGCGGCTGCTGCGTACGGACGTACTGCGCTGCGAGGTGGGCGACGACGTGCCGCAGCTGCCGAGGCTGCGCCAGGCGCGCCCTTCCGACGAGGGCGGCCGGGGGCTGTACCTGGTGAACAGGATGGCGCGGCGGTGGGGTGCGACGCGGCTGAGCGCGGGCAAGGTGGTCTGGTTCGAGCTGCCCATACCGGCGGGTGTCTAGAACTCTCTCTCGTACGGAATTGGACGTAGTCCAAGCTGTTGCCGACATGCCGTCGGCGGAGTTGACTGCTTGGGTGGACAGAGCACCACGCCACCACGTTCCCGCGCATCTTATGGAGGCGCTCCGAATGACCGACTCCGTGCCCAAGGCCCCGTACACGACGAACAACGTCGGCATCCCGGTGGAGAGCGACGAGCACTCGCTGACCATCGCCGGCGACACCGGTCCGATCCTGCTCCAGGACCACTACCTGATCGAGAAGATGGCCCAGTTCAACCGCGAACGGGTCCCCGAGCGGGTGGTGCACGCCAAGGGCAGCGGTGCGTACGGGCGCTTCGAGGTCACCAATGACGTCAGCCAGTTCACCAAGGCGGACCTCTTCCAGCCGGGCAGGCGGACCGAGATGCTGGCCCGCTTCTCCACCGTCGCGGGCGAGCAGGGCAGCCCGGACACCTGGCGCGACCCCCGCGGCTTCGCGCTGAAGTTCTACACCGAGCACGGCAACTACGACATGGTCGGCAACAACACGCCGGTCTTCTTCGTCAAGGACCCGATGAAGTTCCAGGACTTCATCCGCTCCCAGAAGCGCCGCACCGACAACGGGCTGCGCGACCACGACATGCAGTGGGACTTCTGGACGCTGTCCCCCGAGTCGGCGCACATGGTCACCTGGCTGATGGGCGACCGCGGCATCCCCAAGAGCTACCGCCACATGAACGGCTACAGCTCCCACACCTACATGTGGGTCAACGGCGGCGGCGAGCGGTTCTGGATCAAGTACCACATCAAGACCGACCAGGGCATCGACTTCCTCACCCAGGCCGACGCCGACCGCCTGGCGGGCGAGGACAGCGACTACCACCGCCGCGACCTGTTCGACGCGATCGCGGGCGGCAACGCGCCCTCGTGGACGATGTACGTCCAGGTCATGCCGTTCGAGGACGCGGCGGACTACCGCTTCAACCCCTTCGACCTGACCAAGGTGTGGCCGCACGGCGACTACCCGCTGATCGAGGTCGGCCGGATGACGCTGGACCGCAACCCCGAGGACTACTTCATCCACATCGAGCAGGCCGCGTTCGAGCCCTCGAACCTGGTGCCCGGCATCGGCCCGTCCCCGGACAAGATGCTGCTGGGGCGGCTCTTCTCGTACCCGGACACCCACCGGTACCGGATCGGCCCCAACTACACGCAACTGCCGCCCAACCGGCCGCACTCGCCCGTCAACTCCTACTCCAAGGACGGCCCGATGCGGTACGTGCCGTCCAACGCGTCGGCCCCGTACGCGCCGAACTCCAAGGGCGGACCGGCCGCGGACACCGGCGCCTACGGCGACCCGGCGGGCTGGGCCGCGGCGGGCGAGATGGTCCGCGAGGCGTACCGGCAGCACCGCGAGGACGACGACTGGAGCCAGCCGGGCGCCATGGTCCGCGAGGTCCTCGACGACGCGCAGCGCGAGCGGCTCGCCGACAACATCGCCGGGCACATCAAGGACGGCGTCACCAAGCCGGTGACCGAGCGCGCCATCCAGTACTGGCACAACGTCGACAAGGCGCTCGGCGACCGCGTCGCGGCCAAGGTCAACGGCGCCTGACGGGCGACCGCCGTACGGACGCGGGCCTTACGGGCACGGGCCGCGCGACGAACCGGGCCCCGTCGATCCACTCGGATCGGCGGGGCCCGGCGCGTGCTCAGTCGTCCCAGTCGCCGTCGCCCGGCCGGCCACCGCCGGTCGGCAGCGTCGGCGGCGGTACGGACGGCGTCCACGGCGGCGGCGTGTGGTGGGTCGGCGGCGGCGACTGCGAGTGCGTCGGCGTCGTGGGCGGCGCGTGCGTGTGGGTCGGCGGCGGCACCGTCGCCGTGTGGGTCGGCGGCGGGGGCGTGGTCGCCGTCGTGGGGGGCGGCGCGGTCGGGGTCGTGGGCGTCGTCGTCGGCTCCAGCTCCGAGCCCTCCGCCAGGTCGAACTTGGACGGCGACGCGCCGCTCAGCGCGCTCTTCGTGTACGCGGACCAGATCTCGGCCGGCGCGTCACCGCCGTTGACGCGCTTGCGGCCCGCGGCGCCCATGAGGCTCACCTGCTTGCCGCCCTCGCCCTCGCCGAAAATGCCGACCGAGGTGACGAGATCGGGCGTGTAGCCGGTGAACCAGGCCGACTTGTTGTCGTCGGAGGTGCCGGTCTTGCCCGCCACCTGATGGTCCTCGTTCTTCACCTTGGAGCCCGTGCCGCCTTCGACCACGTCGGTCAGAACGCTGGTGACGGAGTCGGCGGTCTCGCGCGGGAGGACCTGGTCGCCGATCGGGTCCTTGATCTCGGCCTTGCCGCCGATGTTGTTCGTCGCGGACTTGACGATCGTCGGCGTGACCTTCTTGCCGTGGCTGTCGACCGTCGCGTAGATCCCGGCCATCTCCATCGGGCTCGCGCCCATCACGCCGAGCGACATGGCGGGACGCACGTCGAAGCCGCCCGCGTCGGGGCTCATGCCCATATCGATGGCGGTCTGCTTGACCTTGGCGAGACCGACGTCCACCGCCATCTGCGCGAAGACGGAGTTGACCGAATTGTCCATCGCCTTCTGGACGGTGACGGGACCGTAGTCCACGTGGTCCTCATTGGGCGGGGCGAACGCCGTCGTACTGCCCTTGACCGGTCGGCCGCTGGTCCCGTCATAGATGGTGTTGGCGTTGATCGACTCGCCGTCCTGCGTCTTCGAACCGTCCTTGAGCGCGGCGGCCAGGATGATCGGCTTGAAGGTGGAGGCCGGCTGATAGTCCTCGCGGGTGGCGTTGCTGGTGTAGTGCTTGAGGTAGTCCGTACCGCCGTAGAGCGCGAGGACCTTGCCGGTCTTCGGATCGACGGAGGCCGCGCCGACCTGCGCGTCCCGGTCCACCTTGCGCTTCTCGGGGTCGAGCTTGTCGAGGAGCTGGCTCTTGACGGCCGCCTTCAGCGCGTCCTGCTTCTTCGGGTCGATGTTGAGCGTGATGGTCCAGCCGCCCGCGGCCAGTTCCTGGTCCGAGACGCCGGACCTGCGCAGCTCGTCGTTGGCCGCCTTCACCAGGTAGCCGGTCTGGCCCGAGAGTCCGGGCTCGGGCTTGGGCTTGATCGGCTGCGGGAACTTCATCTTGTCCCGCTTGGCCTTGTCGAGCCAGCCCTTCTCGACCATCTTGTTCAGGGAGTCGTTCCAGCGGCCCATCGCGAGCTTCTTGCCCTTCGGGCCGGCTATCGCCATGTCGTACTGGCTCGGCGCCTGGAGCAGCGCGGCCAGGTAGGCGCCCTCCTCGATCGAGAGCTTGTCGACGTCCTTGCCGTAGTACGCGCGGGCGGCGGCCTGGATGCCGTAGGCGTTGCGCCCGTAGAAGCTGGTGTTCAGATACCCCGCGAGGATCTCGTTCTTGTCCTTCTCGCGGTCGACCTTGAGGGAGATGATCAGTTCCTTCACCTTGCGGGTGACGGTCTGCTCCTGGCCCAGGTAGTAGTTCTTGACGTACTGCTGGGTGATGGTCGAACCACCCTGCTTGCCGCGCCCCATCAGGGTGTTGAGGACGCCGCGGGTGGTGCCCTTGATGTCGACGCCGTCGTCGTCGTAGAAGTTCTTGTTCTCGACGGCCACGAAGGCGTGCTGGACGTCCAGCGGGACCTTCGAGAGCGGTACGGACTCACGGTTGGTGGTGCCCTTGCGGGCCAGCACCTCGCCGTTGCTCAGTTTGTAGACGTTGCTCTGCTCCTTGGCCGCGGGGTTGCCCCCCGCCGGCACGTCCACGTACCAGTAGAGCCCGATGGCGCCGCCCACGATGAGCGCGCACACAGCCACAAAGTAGGCGAGCAGCTTCTTCCAGGTGAAAAAGCGGCGTATACCGCGCTTTTTACCGCCCGCGCCCGCCTTGCCCTTTGCTCTGCGGGCGCCCTTCTTCTGCGCCTTCCGCGCTTCCGCTCGGCCCATCGCTCCCGTAGCTCCAGTCTGTCCGCCCCCAAACCCAGCTCAAGAAACTAACACCGCATCTGTCACCAAAAGCTCATGGGAGGAGCCATTACCACACGTGACATACAGCACGCGCCCGTCCTGGAACCGTAGTCCCGCCACATCCATGCAGCCGCGCCGGGGTATAAAGTGATAACACTTTGCTAGGTTCGGAACGACCGTCCGCACCCGCCGGACACCACGTCAGAAACGGGGGACCACCATGTCCACAGCCGACACCGCACCCGCCGGCGGCCCCACGGGAGCCACGGGCGCCGAGGGCCCGGAGATGCCCGCGCCCCGCGTCCGCGAGACCCCGGCGCACGACATCAACGGCGGCCTCGGGCTGCTGCTCAGCGTGGTCGGCGTACTCGCCGGCATCGCGCTCGCCATCGGCGGCGGCGCCATGGCCTCCGGCGGCCACCAGGCGCTCGGCGTACCGCTGGTCATCATCGGCATCGTGCTCCTGGTCGCCTCGCTGTTCGCCCTGCGGGGCGTGAACATGGTGGCGCCCGGCGAGGCCCGCGTCGTCCAGCTCTTCGGCCGCTACCGCGGCACCATCCGCACCGACGGCCTGCGCTGGGTCAACCCGTTCACCAGCCGGGAGAAGATCTCGACCCGCGTGCGCAACCACGAGACCGCGGTGCTCAAGGTGAACGACGCCTACGGCAACCCGATCGAGCTCGCCGCGGTCGTCGTCTGGCGGGTGGAGGACACCGCGCAGGCGATGTTCGAGGTCGACGACTTCCTGGAGTTCGTCTCCACCCAGACCGAGGCCGCCGTCCGCCACATCGCCATCGAGTACCCCTATGACGCCCACGACGAGGACGGGCTCTCGCTCCGCGGCAACGCCGAGGAGATCACCGAGAAGCTCGCCGTCGAGCTGAGCGCCCGCGTCGAGGCGGCCGGCGTGCACATCATCGAGTCGCGCTTCACGCACCTCGCGTACGCCCCGGAGATCGCCTCCGCGATGCTCCAGCGCCAGCAGGCGGGCGCGGTCGTGGCCGCCCGCCGGCAGATCGTGGAGGGCGCGGTCGGCATGGTCGAGGAGGCGCTGGGCCGGATCAGCGACCAGGGGATCGTCGACCTCGACGAGGAGCGAAAAGCAGCCATGGTCAGCAACCTCATGGTGGTGCTGTGCGGCGACCGCGCCGCGCAGCCCGTCCTGAACACGGGCACCCTCTACCAGTGACCGGGGAGACCCCCGAGCGGCGGCCGCGACAGCGCAAGCAGGTGCTGCTGCGGCTCGACCCGCTGGTGCACGACGCGCTGGCGCGCTGGGCGGGCGACGAACTGCGCAGCGCCAACGCGCAGATCGAGTTCCTGCTCCGCAAGGCGCTGGCGGACGCGGGGCGGCTGCCCGGCGGCGCGGGCTCGATCCCGCGCCGCGGCCGGCCGCCGAAGCAGGACCGGGAGACGGGCGGCGAGGAGGAGGCTCCCCCGCCCACCCCCGGCTCGTAATCACGCACGCACACCCCCTTAAAACCGCTTCTGACCTGCGAGAAAGCCCCCTTGTCCCCAACTATGCACTCAAGGTATACACGTGGTGTAGAGTGCTCCGCATGTCAATCGGCCTCACCCTGCTCGGGCTCCTGGAGTCCGGGCCACGCCATGGTTACGACCTCAAGCGCGCCTTCGACGAGCGCTTCGGCCAGAGCCGCCCGCTCCACTACGGCCAGGTCTACTCGACGATGTCGCGCCTGCTGAAGAACGGCCTCGTCGAGGTCGACGGCATAGAGCACGGCAGCGGCCCCGACCGGAAGCGGTACGCCATCACCGAGGCGGGCGTGACCGATGTCGCCCAGTGGCTCTCCCAGCCCGAGGCGCCCGAGCCGTACCTCCAGTCGACCCTCTACACCAAGGTCGTCCTGGCGCTGCTGACCCACCGCGACGCCAACGACCTGCTGGACGTACAGCGCGCCGAACACCTGCGCCTGATGCGCGAACTGACCCAGCAGAAGCGCACCGGCGAACTGGTCGACCAGCTCATCTGCGACCACGCCCTCTTCCACCTCGAAGCCGATCTGAGGTGGCTGGAACTGACCGCTGCCCGGCTCGGCCAGCTCGCCAAGGAGGTACGCCCGTGACCCCCGCCGGCGCCCTGCTCTCCGCCCACGACCTGCGCAAGGCGTACGGGCCCACGACCGCCCTCGACGGCGCGGACTTCTCCATCCACCCGGGCGAGGTCGTCGCCGTCATGGGGCCCTCGGGCTCCGGCAAGTCGACGCTGCTGCACTGCCTCGCCGGCATCGTCCGGCCCGACTCCGGCTCCGTCCGCTTCGACGGCCGCGAGCTGTCGGCCATGGGGGACGCCGAGCGCAGCGCGCTGCGCCGCGGCGAGTTCGGCTTCGTCTTCCAGTTCGGCCAGCTCGTGCCCGAGCTGACCTGCGTCGAGAACGTCGCCCTGCCGCTCCGCCTGACCGGCGTGAAGCGCAAGGACGCCGAGGCCCGCGCGCTGGAGTGGATGGAGCGGCTGGAGGTCGCCGAGGTCGGCGCGAAGCGGCCCGGCCAGGTCTCCGGCGGCCAGGGGCAGCGCGTCGCCGTCGCCCGCTCGCTGGTCACCTCGCCGCGCGTGCTGTTCGCCGACGAGCCGACCGGCGCGCTGGACTCGCTCAACGGCGAGCGGGTGATGGAGCTGTTCACGCAGGCCGCCCGCGAGTCGCGGGCCGCCGTCGTGCTGGTCACCCATGAGGCGCGGGTCGCCGCGTACTCCGACCGCGAGGTCGTCGTGCGCGACGGCAAGGCCCGCGACATGGCGGGTGCCCTGTGACGCTCCTCGACGACGTGGCGGCCGACCGGGACGGCGCCCGCCGGCCCCCGGGCAAACCGCCGGGCGGGCTCGCCGCCTGGGCCCGCGACCTCATGATGGGCGTGCGCTTCGCCGCGGGCGGCGGACGCCAGGGCTGGATCCGTACGACCCTGACCGCCGTCGGCGTCGGGCTGGGCGTGGCCCTGCTGCTGGGCGCGTCCTCCATACCCAACCTGCTCGACGCCCGCAACCAGCGGGGGGAGAACCGCTACATCTCCTTCCCGGAGGGGGAGCTGCCCCCCTCCGACCGCTCCTTCCGCTACCTCCAGAACGACACCGCCTTCCGGGACAACGAGATCCACGGCGTCCTGCTCCAGCCCGACGGGGCCCGCCCGCCCGCGCCGCCCGGCGTCGCGAAGATGCCCGGCCCCGGCGAGATGGTCGTCTCCCCCCGCCTGCGGGACCTGATGCGCGAGCCCGGCAGCGGGCTGCTGCGGGAGCGGCTGGAGAACTACCGCGTCGTCGGCACCATCGCCGACAACGGCCTGATGGGGCCCAGCGAGCTCGTCTACTACGCGGGCAGCGCCGGTCTCGGCCCCGCCGACGAGGGCGTGCGCTCCGACCACTTCGGCGGTGAGAAGGGGTACGGCGACACCAGGCCGATGGACGCGAAGCTCGTGCTCGTGATCATCGTCGCCTGCGTGGTGCTGCTGATGCCGGTGGCCGTCTTCATCGCCACGGCGGTGCGGTTCGGCGGCGAGCGGCGCGACCGGCGGCTCGCGGCACTGCGGCTGGTGGGCGCCGACCGCCGGATGACGCGCCGGGTCGCGGCCGGGGAGGCGCTCTTCGGATCGCTGCTCGGCCTGGTCCTGGGCGGCGCGTTCTTCCTGTTCGGCCGGGGGCTCATGGGCTCGGTCACGATCTGGGACATCAATGTCTTCCCGGCCGACGTGTCCCCCGTGCCCTGGCTCGCCGTGCTCGTCGTGCTGGCCATCCCGGCCTCCGCCGTCGCCGTCACGCTCTTCGCGCTGCGCGGGGTCAGCATCGAGCCGCTCGGCGTGGTGCGCGGCGCCGGCGAGCGCCGGCGGCGGCTGCTGTGGCGGGTGGCCCTCCTGGTCCTCGGGCTGGCGCTGCTGCTGCCGTTGGCCGGCAGCATCGACGGGAACCGCGGACAGGTCAAGACGGTCCAGGTCGCCGCGGGCGCGTCGCTGGCGCTGTTCGGCCTCACGCTGCTGCTGCCGTGGCTGGTGGAGGCCGTGGTGCGGCGGCTGCGGGGCGGCCCGGTCGCCTGGCAGCTCGCCACCCGGCGGCTCCAGCTGAGCAGCGGCACGGCGGCCCGCGCGGTCAGCGGCATCACCGTCGCGGTGGCGGGCACCATCGCGCTCCAGATGCTCTTCTCCAGCATCCAGGGCGACTTCCGCAAGACGACGGGCATGGACAGCAACCGGGCGCAGCTCTACACCGACCTGCGCGTGGACACCCCCGCCAAGGCCCGCGCGGCGCTGGACGAGTTCCGCGGCACGAAAGGCGTGACCGGCGTCATCGGCACCGTCGAGGCGAGCGTGGAGCGCTCGGGACCGCTGCGCAAGGGGGAGGAGTTCAAGCCCAGCAACACGATGATGGTCGGTGACTGCCCGACGCTGCGGCAGATCGCGCGGGTGGACGGGGCCTGCAAGGACGGCGACGTGTTCGTGGTGCGGGGGGACGGGGGTCCGGGCGGCGACACCGAGACGGAGAAGCCCGGCGCGAAGATCAACCTGCATCCGGACTTCGAGGGGAAGAAGTCGCCCCCCAGGACGTGGGCCGTGCCGAAGTCCACGCGGGTCCTCCAGCCTCGCCCCGACCCCAAGGGGGACCTCAAGTCGGGGATCTTCGCCACCCCTTCGGCGGTGCGCCTCTCCGACCTGGTGGCCCCCTCGCTGGCCGTCAGCGTCCAGATCGACCCGCACCGGCCGGACGCGGCCGACTACGTCCGCAACACGGCGGCGCGGATCGACCCGCGGATATTCGTGCGGTCGATCGAGAACTACCGCAACGACAAGCGGTTCACCAGCGTCAGCACCGGGCTGTTCCTCGCCGCGTCGGCGACGATGCTGCTGATCGCGGCCAGCATGCTGGTCTCCATGCTGGAGCAGTTGGGCGAGCGCAGGCGCCTGCTGTCCGTGCTGGTGGCCTTCGGCACCCGGCGCTCCACGATGGCCTGGTCCGTGCTGTGGCAGACGGCGGTCCCGGTGGTGCTGGGCCTGGCCCTGGCCGTCGCGGGCGGTCTGGGACTGGGAGCGGTGCTGCTGACGATGGTGGGCCGCACGGCCTCCGACTGGCTGGTGTTCCTGCCCATGACCGGCGTCGGCGCGGCCCTGATCCTGGTGGTGACGCTGATCAGCCTGCCGCCGCTGTGGCGGATGATGCGCCCGGATGGGCTGCGTACGGAGTGACGCGCCGTACGGAGTGACGGACCCGGAGACGGTGCGGAAGACCGTACGGCCCCACCGTCGACGCCCCGGCTCAGGAACGAGCCGGGGCGTCGGCGGCGGGGTCCGGCGGTGCGGCGGCGGCCGTCTCCTGGCCACTGACCGCGCCGGGCAGTTCGGGCTCCTTCAGGGTGCGCAGCAGGAGCCACCCGACGGCGGGCAGCGCGATCAGCGGCGCGAGGGCCGCTTGCAGGGTGGCGGCGTCGGCGACGGCCCCGATGACGGGGGTGGCGACGCCGCCGACGCTGACGGCCAGCCCCAGGGTGACGCCGCCCGCGGTGCCCACGCGCCGGGGCAGATAGTCCTGGCCGAGGGTGATGTGCAGGGAGAACGGCACGTACAGCCCGGCCGAGGTGAGCGCGACGAAGAGATAGAGCAGCGGCCCGGGGACGAGGACCACGCCGGCCACGGCCAGGACGCTCAGGGCGTACGACCACTGGACCACCGGGATCCGCCCGTACCGGGTGGCGAGCCGCCCGCCCGCCACGGTGCCCACCGCGCCGCCGAGGTAGAGCACGAACAGCGCGGCCGTGCCCGCCACGTCCCCGCCGCCGGTGCGCCGGCCCGCGTACAGCGAGATGAACGCGCCGAGCCCGACGAAGACGATCGAGCGGCACACGACGGCCCCCGACAGCTTGGTGAAGGACGCCCAGTCGTCCCGGCCGGCGGCCCGCTTCGTACGGGCCGGGCCGCCTGACGCGGCGTCGGGGACCCGCGCGGACCGCAGCGCCGCCAGGCACAGCGCCGCGCCGGCGAGGGCGGGGACGACGAGCAGCGGGGAGGCGTGCAGGCCGCCGGTGGCGATGACGGCGGAGACCATCAGGGGCGCGGCGGCGAAGCCGATGTTGCCGCCGAGGGAGAACCAGCCCATCGCGGTATGGCTGCCCCGGCCGGCGTCGCGGGCCACGCGGGCGGCCTCCGGGTGGTACGCGGCGATGCCGACGCCGGAGGCGGCGACGGCCGCGAGCGTGAGGGCGTACGAGCCGCCGACCCCGGCGAGGGCGACCCCCGCGCCGCTCAGCAGCGTGCTCACCGGCAGCAGCCACGGCATGGCCCACTTGTCGACGAGCGCCCCGAACAGCGGCTGGACCACCGAGGACAGCAGCGAGGCGGCGAGGACGATGCCGGAGGCGGCGGCGTAGGTGTAGGCGCGTTCGGAGACGAAGAACGGCACCAGGGCGGCCACCGCGCCCTGGTAGACGTCCACGCAGGCGTGGCCCAGGGACAGCAGGGTGATGGACCGGCGGCCGGACGGGGTGCGCGAGGTCTGAGTGGTCGGCATTCCCTCATCGTCACCACCGCACCGCCTGGCGCACTTCCAATAAAGTGCCAACCTATGCCGGAGATCCGCCACCTGCCCGAGGCCCCCACCCGCGCCCAGTCGATGGTCCCCGGGGAGGAGGTCGACGCGCACCGCCACGACGACCACCAGATCGTCTACGCGGGCTCCGGCGTCGTGGCCGTCACCACCGAAGCCAGCACCTGCTTCGCCCCCGGCACCCGCGCCATCTGGGTCCCGGCCGGGTGCGTGCACGCCCACCGCGCCTACGGCCACCTCGCGTTGCACCTGCTCGGCCTGGAGCCGGACACCAACCCCCTGGGCCTCGACTCCCCCACCGTCCTCGCCGTCAGCCCGCTGCTGCGCGAGCTGATCCTCGCGTACACCGGCGGCCCCCACGACGAGACGCCGGAGCGGCGGCGGCTGCGCGCGGTCCTCCTCGACCAGTTGCGCGCCTCGCCCCAGCAGCTCGTCCAGCTGCCCTCCCCCGCCGACCCGCGCCTCGCGGCCGTCTGCGACCTGCTGCGCAGACGTCCGGACGACCCGCGCACGCTGGCCGAATTGGGGAGCGCGACCGGGGGCGGCGAGCGCACGCTCAGCCGGCTGTTCCGCCGCGAGCTGGGCATGACCTTCCCCCAGTGGCGCACTCAACTGCGCCTGTACCACGCGCTGCGGATGCTGGCCGACGACATGCCGGTGACGGCCGTCGCGCACCGCTGCGGATGGGCCTCCACCAGCGCCTTCATCGACGTGTTCCGCCGCGCCTTCGGCTACACCCCGGGCGCCCACAACCGCCGCCCCTGAGGCGACCGCCGCTCCGCGGAACCGTCAGGCCGCTATCCGCACCGGCAGTTCGCGCAGCGCCTCCCGCAGCTCCGCCGCCAGCTCCTCGAACTCCCCCTGGCGCGCGGCCCCCGAGCGCATGACCAGCGCGATCCGGCGGGACGGCGCCGGGTCCGCGAAGCACCCCGTGGTGAGCTGGTCGTTGCGGTCGGTCTCCACGCGCAGCGCGGTGCGCGGCAGCAGCGTCACGCCGAGCCCGCCGCCGACGAGCTGGACCAGGGTGGCGAGGCCCGCCGCGCTGGTGGTGACGGCCGCGCCCGCCGTGCGGCCCGCCTCGCGGCAGACGTCGAGGGCCTGGTCGCGCAGGCAGTGGCCCTCGTCGAGGAGGAGCAGGTCGAGTTCCTTGAGCGCCTCGCGGGGGATGTCGCCGCGCCCGGCGAGCCAGTGCTCGTGGGGCATGACGAGCACGAAGTCCTCGTCGAACAGCGGCAGCTCGGTGGTGCCCGGCGCGCCGAGCGGCACCGCGAGGAGCAGCAGGTCGAGCCGCCCGTGGGCGAGGCCGTCGAGGAGGGAGGCGGTCTGCTCCTCGTGGACTTGGAGGTCGAGCGCGGGGTAGGCGTCGTGGACGAGGCGCAGCACGGTCGGCAGGAGGTACGGCGCCACGGTGGGGATCACGCCGAGCCGCAGCGGCCCGGTGAAGGGCGCGCGCGCCGCGTCGGCCTCCTCCAGCAGCGCGCCGACGGCGTCGAGGACGGTACGGGCGCGGGCCGCGAGCCGCTCGCCCGCCGGGCTGAGCAGCACCTTGCGGGTCGTACGCTCGAGGAGCTGCACCCCGAGCGTCTCCTCCAGCGCGGAGACCGCGCCGGAGAGGGCGGGCTGGCTCATGCCGATGTCGGCCGCGGCGTCGCGGAAGTGCAGGTGCTCGGCGACGGCGGCGAAGGCCCGGAGCTGGGCGAGGCTGGGCTGCCGGGGCCTGCTTCCCGGCGTCGTGGACGCTGTCACTGATAACTACCTCCGATCAACAACACACAGTCTAGCTATTTCACTGATCAATGCCTCCTGTGGCACTCTGGCTCTCGTCCAACCCTCAGGAAACTCCCGTCACGGGGTTTTCCCAGCAAGTCTGAAGGAGAGCGCGTGCTCACTGTCGGTGACAAGTTCCCCGAGTTCGACCTGACCGCCTGCGTGGACCTCGACGCGGACAAGGCGTTCGCGCAGATCGACCAGAAGACCTACGAGGGCAAGTGGAAGGTCGTCTTCTTCTGGCCGAAGGACTTCACCTTCGTGTGCCCGACCGAGATCGCCGCGTTCGGCAAGCTGAACGACGAGTTCGCCGACCGCGACGCGCAGATCCTCGGCGTCTCCGGCGACTCCGAGTTCGTGCACCACGCCTGGCGCAAGGACCACGCCGACCTGCGTGACCTGCCCTTCCCGATGCTCGCCGACTCCAAGCACGACCTCATGCGCGACTGCGGCGTCGAGGGCGAGGACGGCTTCGCGCAGCGCGCCGTCTTCATCATCGACCCGAACAACGAGATCCAGTTCACGATGGTGACCGCCGGTTCCGTGGGCCGTAACCCCAAGGAGGTCCTGCGGGTCCTCGACGCGCTCCAGACCGACGAGCTCTGCCCGTGCAACTGGAGCAAGGGCGAGGACACCCTCGACCCCGTCGCGCTGCTCGCGGGCGAGTGACCAGGAATGGCACTCGATGAACTGAAGTCCGCCATACCGGACTTCGCCAAGGACCTGAAGCTGAACCTCGGTTCGGTGATCGGCAACTCCGAGCTGCCCAAGCAGCAGCTGTGGGGCACGGTGCTCGCCTGCGCCATCGCCTCGCGCTCGCCGCGCGTGCTCAAGGAGCTGGAGCCGGAGGCCAAGGCCAACCTCTCCCCCGAGGCGTACACCGCGGCCAAGTCGGCCGCCGCCATCATGGCGATGAACAACGTCTACTACCGGACCCGGCACCTGCTGTCGGACCCGGAGTACGGCAACCTGCGCGCGGGCCTGCGGATGAACGTCATCGGCAACCCGGGCGTGGAGAAGGCCGACTTCGAACTGTGGTCGCTCGCGGTCTCCGCGATCAACGGCTGCGGCATGTGCCTCGACTCGCACGAGCAGGTGCTGCGCAAGGCCGGTGTCGACCGCGAGACGATCCAGGAGGCGTTCAAGATCGCCGCCGTCCTGCAGGCCGTCGGCGCCACGCTCGACTCCGAGGCCGTCCTGAACGGCTGACGGGCCGTACACGGCACAACGGCGAGGGGCGGTCCCACCAGCACGACGCTGGCGGGACCGCCCCTTTCGCGTACGTACGGCCGTACCGCGCAGCCGCGTACGTACGGCCGTAGCGCCGTACCGTACGGGCGGCCCCGCCCGGAATCCGGGAGGAGCCGCCCGCGCCCTGCTCCTGCCGCCGCTCTGCCTACTCCCTCGCCCCGGTGACCCCGACCGGGTCCTCCGCGGCCGCCGGGGCCGTCCGGGCCGGCGCGTGGGTCGCGGGAGCCGCGCGCATCGCCTGCTCCTTGGAGTACGCGCGCAGATAGCCGACCACCGTGTTCGTCACCGCCACCAGCGGCACCGCGACCACCGCGCCGCCGATGCCCGCGATCAGCGAGCCCGTCGCGACGGAGAGGACCACGGCCAGCGGGTGCACCCGCACGGCGCGGCCCAGGATGAAGGGCTGCAGGACATGGCCCTCGATCTGCTGCACGGCGAGGACCACCACGAGCACCATCGCCGCCGTGAACACCCCGTGCGTCACCAGCCCCACGATCACCGCTAGCGCGCCGGAGACGACCGCGCCCACCATCGGGATGAAGGCGAACAGGAAGATGAACACGGCCAGCGGCACCGCCATCGGCACTTCCAGGAAGTAGATCCCGATGCCGATGGCTATCGCGTCGATCAGCGCCACTATCACCGTGCCGCGCACATAGGCGGTGAGCGTCGCCCACGCCCGCGGGCCCGCGCCCGCGACGCCCTCGCGGGCGGCGCCCGGCAGCAGCTTGAGCAGCCAGCCCCAGATCTTCGGCCCGTCGTAGAGCAGGAAGAGGGTGGAGAACATCGTCAGCAGGATGCCGGTGAACATCTCGATGACGACCTGCACCCCTTCGAGCCCGGCCGAGGTGATGTCCTTGGTGTTACTGCCGATGGCCTTGCTCAGGTTGTCGGCGATGTTGTTGATCTGATCCTCGGTGACATGGAACGGGCTGTTGAGCAGCGAGTGCTTCAGATCCGTGATGCCGTGCTGCACCTTGGACGTCAGGTCGTCGATGTTCTCCGTCACCTGCCACACGACGAACCAGGTGACGAGCCCCATGATGACGAAGCCGCCGATGAAGACGGTGGCGGTGGCGAGGCCGCGCGGCACGCCGCGCCGCTTCAGCCGCGCCACGGTCGGCTGGAGCATCGCCGTGATGAGCAGCCCCGCGACGAACGAGAGCACCACCAGCTGCACATCGCTGATGACCTTCATCAGCACCCATACCGCGCCCGCCAGCACCAGCAGCCGCCAGCCGACCTCGGCGGCCACCCGCACGCCCCAGGGGACGGCGGCGACCGGGTCCGGCCGGGGCGCCACCGCCGGGGCGTAGGCGGGGGGCGGGGGAACGTGTTCCGGTTCGTGCGGTTCGTCGTCGTGCGGCGCGTCGTCCGCGGCCGACCGGTCCCGGGCCTTCGACCACACGGCGGCGCGTTTCGGGCGGGCCTCGTCGTCGAGGCCGCGGGACGGCTCGGCGGACGCGCCCGTACGGTCCGGCGCCGCGCCCTCCTCCGCCGCCGCGGAGCCCGCGTGTTCGCTCCCGTACGCGCGCTCGGCCCCGTAACCGGAACCCTCCCGGTCGGGCGGACCCGGCTCGGCGTCCTCGGACGCCTCCCTGCGCTGCTGGTCCAACCGCTCGGCGAGCCGCGACAGACCGGCCCCCAAGCCGCCGACCCACTCTGGCAATCTGGACATTCTCTTCCTCTACCCCATCCCCGCGGCCATACGGGTCGACGTTACCCGTGACCTGGCCTCGGGCACGGCAGGTGTCGCCCCTGAAGACACACATAAGCCCCCGACCGGTTGAGGTCGGGGGCGAAGTGATGGTGAGCGGAAGGCCCTAGTAGTTGCCGTGAGCCTGCCAGTACGACCAAGCGCCGCACGGGCTGCCGAACTTGTTGTTCATGTAGCTCAGGCCCCACTTGATCTGCGTGGCCGGGTTGGTCTGCCAGTCGGCGCCCGCGGAGGCCATCTTGTTGCCGGGCAGCGCCTGCATGAGTCCGTACGCGCCGGAGGAGGGGTTGGTCGCCTTGTAGTTCCAGGTGCTCTCGTTGTTCACGATGTTGCTGAAGCACTGGAACTGGTCGGACGGCACGATCTGCTGGGCGAGCGCCTTGATCTCGGAGATGGAGTAGGAGCTCTGGGCGGAGAGGTCGGCGAGACCGTCGTGGCCGCCGGAGCGACTGGTCTCCTTCTCCTTCTCCTCGTGCTCCTTCTTCGCCTTCTCCTCAGCTTCCTTCTTCGCCTTCTCGTCCGCGGCGTCCTTCTTGGCCTGCGCGTCCTTGGCCGCCTGCTTGCGGGCGGCCTCTTCGACGGACTTCTTGGCGTCGGAGGACGCGGCCGCGGACTGGGTGTCCGCCTGCTGCGTCAGCGAAGCGGTCTGCGCCTGGACGCTCTGACCGGTGGGGATGTCCGCGAGGATCGTCGAATCGGCGGCGGTGGCCTCGACCGAGTCGGCCGTGCCCTGTTCGCTGCCCGAGGCGACACCGACGACGGCGCCGACTGTGGTGACCGCGGTGGCGGACGCCACGGCGAATCCCCGGACCGAAATCCGGCTCACACGGTTTCCTTCCAGCATCGCCCGCATAGGTGACCGTGCGGACGCAATCGTGCCCCTGACGCTGGCCTCCGATTGGTCCCGGTCCCCGACGAGCGGTGGGGTCGGCTGGTCACAGGAGGCGCTGGCCCGGTGGGCCCTCCGGGGAAGGAGGTCCGCGTGGTGCTCGGGCGGCATACGGCGACGCTGTTCAGTTCTTGTGGTGTGACACCGCTGGGGGTGTTCGTGTGCCGTATGCGGGGCCTGACAGGACTGAGACTCTGCCGGAACTCAACGCTCCTAGGCAATTCCCGGTTGCGTGGGAAAGCTCACACCCCGTTTGCCGAGTCTGTTTCACGGAAAGGGCAGCGCAGCACGACGCCGCGCGGCTAAGCTCCTGCGCTTCGCCGCGCGGCGTCGTGGGGTGCGAACTCCGTCAGATCCGCCCGTCCTCCAGCATTTCGGTCACGAGCGCCGCGATCGGCGAACGCTCCGAGCGGTTCAGCGTGATGTGCGCGAAGAGCGGGTGGCCCTTGAGCTTCTCGACGACCGCGACCACGCCGTCGTACCGGCCGACCCGCAGATTGTCCCGCTGCGCCACGTCATGGGTCAGCACGACGCGCGAGTTGGCGCCGATCCGCGACAGAACGGTCAGCAGGACGTTCCGCTCCAGGGACTGCGCCTCGTCGACGATCACGAAGGCGTCGTGCAGCGAGCGGCCCCGGATGTGGGTGAGCGGCAGCACCTCCAACATGCCGCGCCCCACCACCTCTTCGATCACATCGGCGGTGGTCACCGCCGAGAGCGTGTCGAAGACGGCCTGGGCCCAGGGGCTCATCTTCTCCGACTCGCTGCCCGGCAGATAGCCCAGCTCCTGGCCGCCGACCGCGTACAAGGGGCGGAAGACCATCACCTTGCGGTGCTGCTGCCGCTCCAGCACGGCCTCCAGGCCGGCGCAGAGCGCCAGCGCGGACTTTCCCGTGCCCGCGCGGCCGCCCATGGAGACGATGCCGACGTCGGGGTCGAGCAGCAGATCGAGCGCGATGCGCTGCTCGGCGCTGCGGCCGTGGATGCCGAACGCCTCCCGGTCGCCCCGCACCAGCCGGACCGAGCCGTCCGCCGCGACCCGCCCGAGCGCCTTGCCGCGCTCGGACTGGAGCACCAGTCCGGTGTGCACGGGCAGTTCGGCCGCTTCCGGCACGTCCGCGCTCTCGGCGGCGAACAGCTCGTCGACCTGCTCGGCGGTGACGGCCAGCTCGGTCATCCCCGTCCAGCCGGAGTCGGTGATCGCCAGCTCGGCGCGGTACTCCTCCGCGAGCAGGCCGACGGAGGACGCCTTGATGCGCAGCGGCAGGTCCTTGGAGACGACGGTGACGTCGTGCCCCTCGGCCTGGAGGTTGCGCGCGACCGCCAGGATGCGCGAGTCGTTGTCGCCGAGCCGGAAGCCCGCCGGAAGAACGCCCGGGTCGGAGTGGTTGAGCTCGACCCGGAGCGTCCCGCCCAACTCGCCGATCGGAATCGGCGCGTCGAGCCGCCCGAACTGCACCCGGTAGCCGTCCAGCAGGCGCAGCGCCTGCCGGGCGAAGTAGCCGAGCTCGGGGTGGTGCCGCTTGGCCTCCAGCTCGGTGACCACCACGACCGGCAGCACGACCTCGTGCTCGTCGAAGCGGGACATCGAGCCTGGGTCGGCCAGCAGGACGCTGGTGTCGAGGACATAGGTGCGCCGGTCGTGCTCACGGCGCTTCTTGCTGGTCACCACGGGTGGACGAACCCCCTCGGGAGAGGTCGGGGTGCGACGTCGTCGCGCGGGAATGGACCGGGTCCTGGCCCTACGAGGGCCGGACGCCGGCCCTCCGCGTCGTCCGTACGATCCGCACGGTCGTCCGTGTGCAAAGGGCCTCCCGGGCGGGCGGCCCCATGCCGCCCGCTGGCAGTTCGACGATCTTGGACAGACCGTCGACCTGACAGGGATATTCCCTCTAACGTGCGCGCCCATGCAACGGCATATGCGACGAGCAGGTGAACGATTCGATCACCGCGCTGGCCGCTTCGCGCGGAGCCGGTACGCCGTAGTCCGTACGGCGGGGGTCCGTACGCCCGGACGGGTCGTTCCGCGTGTCGGTCGCGCGCGGGCGCCGCGGCGCGCCGGCGGGCGGCCGTCAGCCGCCGTAGCGGCGGTGGCGCGCCGCGTAGTCGCGCAGCGCGCGCAGGAAGTCGACCTTCCTGAAGGCGGGCCAGAAGACCTCGCAGAAGTAGTACTCGGAGTGCGCGCTCTGCCAGAGCATGAAGCCGGACAGCCGCTGCTCGCCGCTGGTGCGGATCACCAGGTCGGGGTCGGGCTGGCCGCGCGTGTAGAGGTGCTTGGAGATGTGCTCGACGTCGACGATCTCGGCGAGCTCCTCGAACGAGCTGCCGCGCTCGGCCGCCTCCAGGATCAGCGAGCGCACCGCGTCCGCGATCTCCTGCCGTCCGCCGTAGCCGACGGCGACATTGACGAGTATGCCCTTTTTGTCGTGGGTCGCCTGCTCGGCTTCCTTGAGCACGGTCTGGGTGCGGTCGGGCAGCAGGTCGAGGGTGCCCACGTGGTGGACGCGCCAGCGGCCGTCGGCGGCCAGGCCGCGCACGGTGTTCTCGATGATGCCCAGCAGCGGGCGCAGTTCGTCCTCGGTCCGGTCGAGGTTGTCCGTGGACAGCAGCCAGAGCGTGACGACCTCGACGTCGGTCTCGGCGCACCAGCCCAGCAGTTCCTTGATCTTCTCGGCGCCCGCCTGGTGGCCCTGCTCGGTCGTGCGGCCGTCGGCCCGCGCCCAGCGGCGGTTGCCGTCGAGGATCACACCGATGTGCTTGGGCACCTGGGCGTGGTCGAGGCGGTTTTCCACCCGGCGGGCGTAGAGCCCGTACACCAGGTCACGCAAGTTCACGTTTTTTAGCCCCTCCGTGCATGGCAATCGCCCCGAGGGCGCAACCCTACTGCCCGCACACGGCCCTCACCCAACCCGCCCTGTCACAACTCCGTGATAGGCAGATCCACATGAACGACCCCCTGTACTACCGCGCGGCCGAGGAACGCTACGACTCCATGGAGTACCGGCGTACGGGCCGCAGCGGCCTCAAGCTCCCCGCGATCTCCCTCGGGCTGTGGCACAACTTCGGCGACGACCGCGCCCTGGAGTCGCAGCGCGCGATCCTGCGCCGCGCCTTCGATCTGGGCGTGACCCACTTCGACCTGGCGAACAACTACGGCCCGCCCGCGGGCTCGGCGGAACTGAACTTCGGCAAGCTGTTCGCGCAGGACTTCCGCGCCTACCGCGACGAGCTCGTCCTGTCCACCAAGGCCGGCTACCAGATGCACCCCGGCCCGTACGGCGAGTGGGGCTCCCGCAAGTACTTGCTGTCCTCGCTCGACGCTTCGCTCCAGCGAATGGGCGTCGACTACGTGGACATCTTCTATTCGCACCGCTTCGACCCCCAGACGCCGCTGGAGGAGACGATGGGCGCGCTCGCGTCCGCCGTCCAGCAGGGCAAGGCGCTCTACGCGGGCGTCTCCTCGTACAACTCCGAGCAGACCCGCGAGGCGGCGCGGCTGCTGCGCGAGATGGGCGTGCCGGCCCTGATCCACCAGCCCTCCTACTCCATGATCAACCGGTGGACGGAGGACGACGCGCTCCTCGACACGCTGGAGGCGGAGGGCATGGGCTGCATCTCCTTCGCGCCGCTGGCGCAGGGGATGCTGACCGACAAGTACCTGGACGGCATCCCGGCCGACTCGCGCGCCGCGCAGGGCAAGTCGCTGGACCCGGAGCTGCTCACCGACGAGGTCGTACGGCGGCTGCGCGGGCTGAACGAGATCGCGCGGCGGCGCGGCCAGTCGCTGGCGCAGCTCGCCCTGAACTGGGTGCTGCGCGACGAGCGGATGACGTCGGCGCTGATCGGCGCGTCCAGCGTGCGGCAGCTGGAGGCGAACGTGGCGGCGCTGGGCGCGCCGGAGCTGACCGCGGAGGACCTGGCGGAGATCGACTCCTATGCGGTGAGCACCGAAGGGGTCAACATCTGGGCGCGGCGCTCGTAGCGCGGCAGCCGCGCGGCGGCGGTCGTGCGGCGGCAGTCATGCGGCACCGGTCGTGCAGCGCCGGTCGTGAAAAAGGCCCCTCTATAAGAGACCTCGTGCGAGTCCTCTTTTATAGGGGGCCGACCGAGCCCCTGTAGGGGCCCATAAAAAGCGGGCCGGTCCGTGGGGGGGGTTACGGACCGGCCCGAGGGGGGGTTTCCACCATAACCGCTCGGAGGGCGTGCTCTGTGCATCGGCGCGGGTGACGGCGCGTGTCGCGCTGACGGACCGACCTGCGGTGGATCTTCGCCGGGCGCTTCGCCGGGACGGGTCCATCACCCGCCCGCCCCGCCGCCGAAGGGCGTACGCCGTGGCATGGGCCCGCGCGGCGCCCCCCTTCAGCCGTCCCACCCGAGAGCGTCCCCCATCGTCATCATCGACTTGGCGTCACACGTGCGACAGCTGGTGGCTCGTCTCCCTGACGCGGGCCCGCCTCTCCCAGGGCAGGAGATTCCAGGCAGGACCGCGCGATGCACTTCCAGCAGTCGCGTGTGAGCAGTGCGTAAGCGACTGTAGGGCACATACGCCCGTACGAACTACCTTATGCGGCAATTCGTTTACTCCGTGCCGAATTCAGTCTCAAACGGGACATCCGAGGCGTTCATGCGTTCGGCGTTCGCCCCACCGGCCCCTTACGCCCCTCGTTCCCCATTCCGCTGCCGTCCGCCGCGCGCTGTTCCCCGTCCGCTGTTCCCCGTCCGCCGTCCCCGTCCGCCGCCTGGTCACGCCGCCGCCCCGCCCATCAGCAACCCCAGCCACGCTCCGGCGATCATGTACGGGCCCAGGGCCATCGTCGTGCCGCGCCGGCCGCGCCCCGACGCCAGCAGCCACACCCCGTACACCGACCCCAGCAGCAGCCCGAGGAAGGCGCCCGCGAACAGCACGCCCCAGCCGTACCAGCCCAGCGCGCACCCCAGCCCGACGGCCAGCTTCACGTCCCCGAAGCCCATGCCGCTCGGATTGGCCAGGAACAGCACGAAGTACCCGGCGGCCAGCGCCACGCCGCCCAGCAGCGCTCCCGTCCACGACCCGGCGGCGCCGGGGACCAGCGCGGCCAGGCCGAGCAGCGCCGCGAGCCCGGCGGCCAGCGGGAGCGTGAGCACGTCCGGCAGCCGCCGCACCGCCCGGTCGACCCCGGCCAGCACCACCCCGACCGGGGCGGCGAGCAGCCACACCGCCAGCTCGGGCCGCGCCCCCACCGCGGCGGCCGGCGCCGCGCACACCACGGCGGTGACCACGGCCCACGGCCATGGGCCCGGTCCGTACGCCCGTGAGCCCGCCGGACATCCCCGGCACTCGGCGCGCCCCGCCCAGCCGGCTATCGGGTGCCCGCGGGGGCACGCCGAACGCCACGGCCTGCCGGGCTCCACGGACAGCCGGTACAGGGGGCGCGGCAGGAGCGTCCCCGCGGCGGCGCCGTAGAGCGGGGCGAGGATCAGCAGCAGCGCGTACACGCCCCGAGCCTACGGACCCGGCGCGCGGCGTGGCCGTCTGATAGAACGAACGCCATGGCCCGCTGGCAGGACGGCAGATCCCAACTCCACCTTCCCGACGTAGCGGTGCCGTTGGAGATCGCCGCCTCGTACCGCGCCCGCACCCGCGGACTCCTCGGCCGCGACGGCATCGGGGGCGCGCTGCTCCTCACCCCCGCCACGAGCGTGCACACCTTCCGCATGCGGTTCCCCATCGACGTCGCCTACCTCGACCGGGACTTGACCGTCCTGGCCGTACGCACCATGCGCCCCGGACGTCTCGGCGTGCCCCGCCCGCGCTCGCGCCACGTCCTGGAGGCGGAGGCGGGGGCGATGGCGCGCTGGGGGCTGCACGCGGGGGTGCGGGTGGCGATTCGCGCGTAACTGCTGCGAATCGGCGCGCCCTCCCCTTCCGAACCGCGGACTACTGCCGGGCCGCCGCCCGGCGGCGCGCCACGACCCGCCAGCCGCCGATCCAGACCAGCAGCGCGGATCCGGTGCCGACGCCCGCGTACCCGACGGCCCGCATCCCCGCTCCCGCGCCGCCCTGGCCGTCGGCGTCCGCCGACTGCTGTCCCGCGCCGGTCCCGGAGGTGGCGCCGGCGCCCGCGCCGGGCGTCGGCCTCGGCTTGTCCTCCTTGGTGACGTCGATCCGGAGCGTGACGGGCACCGCGCCCGAACCGCCCTCCGCGACCTTCGGGTTGACGCTGACCTGGAGGTAGTACGAGCCGGCGAACCGCATCGCCTTGGCGGACTCGGCGAGCGCGGTGCCGGAGGCGTTACCGGGCTCGGCGGGGACGGTGTCGAGGGAGAGGGCGGCGGGCCTGCCCTGGTACCCGACGGTCTTGTTGGCCACATAGCCGCGCTCGGTGTTGTTCAGCCCCATCCGCACGCCGTTGATCACGTACGCCTTGCCCGCCGGCGCCGCCGATTTCGCCGATCCCGCGGCTCCGGGCCCCGCCGTCGGTCCGAACTCCGCGTCGGCGTAGATCCGCTGACCCCAGCCGACGGGCACCCGGTAGAAGCGCGTCTCGCCGGGGCGGACGACGTCCGTCCACACTCCGGTGGACGCGGTGGGGGCGTCGTTGAACCCGGTGCCGCCGGAGATGCCGCGGGCGGCGCCGGAGGGGGAGCCTTCCGAGGGGGCGGTGGGGCCGGGCCCGGTCGGCGTCGCGGGCTGCCGCTGCTTCCGAGGGGGTACGGAGGCGTACTTGAGCTCGACGGGCATCGGCGCCGCGTCCCCGCCCACCGCCTCCCCGCGCTGGACGACGAAGTGGTACGTCCCCGCCGTCTGGCAGGCGCCGCCCGGCTTGATCACGCGGTCCGCGTAGTCGCCGACGGGGTACGCCCCGCCCGTCGTCAGGAAGGAGCGGTGGCGGCTGATGCCGCACTGCATGCCGTCGGCGGTCTGGAGCGAGACGTCGATGCCGTCCCGTACGCCCATCGTGGTGCCGGGGCGGGGCACGGCGACGGCCGATATGTACGCGTTGGAGACGGCGTCCAGGTCGACGCTGTAGTACTTCTTCTCGCCCGGCTTGATGCTGTCCTTGTACGTATGCGCACCGGGCAGCAGCCGCGGGCTGGCGTCACCCGCCGCCGAACCCCGGACAGGCGCGGCATTCCGGGCCATCCGGTACGAGGGCGGCGCCCCGCCCTCGGCATCGACGGCGTCGGCGGCTCCGGCGGGCCCGGCGGCGAGCCCGAGGCTCGTCACCACTGTCCCCACCATCACCAACGCCCTCTTACGGCCCTTCATTTCCCGCCTCCCTCGCCCATACCCCTCGGTAGCCCCATCCTGCCCGCCGACCGGGGCGCCGGACACCCCGACTTGGCCGCTTCGCACGGTGTTCCACCGGTTTCTGAGCCGCGCGGCCGGAGTTATCCACAGGGGTCGCGGAGGCCGCGAAGGTGCGCTGTCCTTGAGCAATGACGGCGGACAACGACACCCTGCACGATCTGGCGATGGCTCAGGGCGGCATCCTCTTCTCCTCCCAGGCCGCCGCCTTCGGCCTCAACTCCTCGCGCACCGCGCGCATGCTGCGCCGGGCGGGCTGGACCGCGATGTACCGGGGCGCGTGGGCGGCGCCCGGAAAGGACATCGACCTGCGGCTGCGGCTCCGGGCCATCCAGTTGCAGCGCCCCCGGCTGACCGCCAGCCACCGCACGGCCGCCGCCGCCCACCGCATCGAGGTGGGGCGCGGCCCCCACCCCATAGAGCTGACGGACTCCTCGGGCACGGCGTCGGTCACGGTCTACGGCATGCGGGTGCACCGCCTTCCGCTGGCCGAGGAGGAGATCACGGATGTGGACGGCATCCGGGTCACCACGGTCGTACGGACCACCTGCGACCTGCTCCGTACGCTCCCCTGCCACGCGGCGGTCATCGCGGCCGACTCGGTGTTCGCCAGGGGGATGGCCGACCTCCGCCAGGTGGCCGAAGCCCTCGCCGCGGGCCCACGCCGGGCCCGCACCGGCACGGCCCGGCAGGCTCTGGCCCTGGCCGACCCGTCCTCGGGCTCACCGGCCGAGTCCACGGCGCGCCTGGAGATGCACGAGGCCGGGCTGCGCCCCGACTCCCAGGCCGAGGTGGTAACGGCGCAGGGACGCACCCGGCGGGTGGACTTCCTCTTCCGCGAACAGGGCCTGGCCGTGGAGATCGAGGGCTTCGCCTGGCACGGCTCCAGAGCCGCCCACCAGGAGGACACCATCCGCTTCAACGAACTCACGTCATCCCCGCAGATCCGCCAACTCCTGCGCTTCACCCGCGACGACGTCCTCTACCGCCCCCGCCTCTTCATCCGCACCGTGCAGAGCTCCCTCTCCCACCTGGAGCGGAGCCGACCCGGATGACGCGCCCCCCGGCCATGGTCGGCGTTAGCAGCCGCCGAGGCCCGAATCCATGAGCATCCGTACTCATGCGAGTAGGGATGCCGCCTGTCCTGAACCCTGACGCGAACTGCCAAAGTTGACTGCCCATCACCAACACGAACACTGCTCCGCAGAAGACAAGTTGACGGAAAGGCGAGGTGGCACTGTGAGCGACAAGCTGGGTATCCCTCCGCACGACCTGCGGGCGAGCGCCGGAGCCGCCGGCCGCATTGCCCGGGACCTGGAGCCGCGCGTGAAGAAGGCGGTGAACAGGAGCAAGGACGCGGCGGCCTCCCTGAAGGGCTGGACCTTCGGCACAGCGTTGGAGACGAGCGCCGAGGAATGGGAAACGGCCCTGGGCGCCATGCGCAAACGCATCGCCAGGAGCGAGGACCTGCTGAGGGATATCGCGGACATGCACACGTGGAACGATCACGACATCTACACGGCGTTCTCGGGGGACCTGAAGCGATGAGCACTCCCTACCAGCGCCTGCTCAAGCTCGACGTCTCCGATCTGGAGGCGGCCGCCTCGGCCTGGGGATCCCTGGCGAGAAAGCTCGAAACCGCGCACAAGGACCACCGCAGACATGTCACCGGCCCCCTGTCCACATGGGAAGGGGATAGCGCCAAAGCCGGAAAGCCGGTCCTGGAACAGCTCCAGGGACAGCTGGAGGCGGCGCACGTGGACGCGATCCTGATCGTCACGGTCCTGGACACCACGCGCGTGGCGATGAAGCAGGCGCAGACGGACCTGAAGAACGCCATCAGGAGCGCGGAGCAGGACGACTACGTCATCGACGACACCACAGGTCAGGTCTCGCTGCCCAAGTGGCTGATCGACGCCCGCCACGACCCCGACCAGGCCGCGGTGCTGCCCGAGTACACCAAGGCCATGACGGGCCACCAGGACAAGATCAACCAGGCGATCAAGGACGCGAAGAAGGCCAGCGACAAAGGAGAGAAGGCGATCGGGGAGGTCCGGGCGCAGTTGCTGGACGAGGATGACGCCCTCGGCCAGACCGCGGTGGAGGCCCGCGACGTGACCAAGGACCTGGGGATCGGACCGTACGGCATTCCGGACGGCAAGGACGTCAAAGAAAACGCCGAATGGTGGAAACACCTCAGCCATGACGAGCAGCAGATGTACATCGCGATGTACCCGAAGCAGATCGGCGGCTTGGACGGCTTGCCGGCGGTGGCCCGCGACGATGCCAATCGGCTGCTGCTGGACCAGTACCTCAACCCGGCGCCGCCGGAACACCCCATCAACCCCGATGTCTTCAACAAACAGCAGGACGGGCTCCGAGCCCTGAAGAAGAAACTCGACGCCGCCGACGGGGCTCCGAAAGGGAAGGAGCTCTACCTGCTGAAGGTCCGGCCCGAGGACGACGGCCGGGCCATCGTCGCTATGGGCAACCCCGACACCGCCGACAACACCGCGGTACTGGTTCCGGGCGTCAACTCGGACCTTGAGGGGACGGGCGGCGAGATAGACCGGATCGATGCGCTGCAGGGCGCGGCCATGAGGAGCGCACCCGGCGATTCAACTGCTGTGATCTCTTGGCTCGACTATGACCCGCCCAACGAGAAGGTACCCGACCTCGACTTGGATATCGGGGTCATTTCTCAGGACCGTGCCAAGGAAGGCGGGGAGACTCTGCGGCATTTCACGGAAGGCACGCGGGCAGCGCAAGGCAGCCATCACGGCAATCTCACCGTTATAGGGCATAGCTATGGGTCCACGACCGTGGGAGCAGGGGCGGCAGGAGGTCACGGGCTGGGTGCTGACAACATCGTTGCGGTCGGCAGTCCCGGAATGACGGTGGAACACGCCAAGGACCTGAACATCGACCCCAAGCATGTCTTCATCGGCTCAGCCAAGGATGACCCGATCATCAACAACTTCGCCGGCACGGCTCTGGGCGCCGACACGCGGAACCAAACATTCGGAGCGCAAAACTTCAAGGTGGACACCAGCGGGCACAGTGGCTACTGGGGCTACATAGACAACATTCCCAGCGAAAGCTTGACCAACCAGGGGCGGATCATCACCGGATACCCGCCGTCGACTGTACCGGCCAGGAACCCGGACCATTACTCCGGTGGTATACCCAATCCTTTCCCGAACGTTCCACAGGGAATCAAATAATGCACGGCATTCGCCATTACGCTCGCTACCAACTGAAGACCCTGTCCACGGTGCTCGCAGCAACCATCGCGATGACGACGCTTGGGGGATGCATGTCCGACGAAAAGAAAGAAGCGGCCAAAAACGCCCCGCTCCCGAGAATGAGTCATGAGGGCGCACAGACCTGGGCCCGGAACTTCACCGAACGCCTGGCCAAAAGCATAGGAGAGCCCGTCGGCCCTCGCACACCCGATGCCAGATTCTTGAAGTGCGGGGGCAAGAACGGCGAGACTGCCACGGACGACAGGTTCATACTGATGTACAGCGCCTGGGTCAAGATCCCCGCCGAGCGCCATAACGAAGCCGCCCGGAAACTCCGCAAGATTCTCGTGGACGAGGGCTACACCATCACAACCGAGCGCTCGTACAAAGCCCCTAAGCAGAGCATGATCCTCGAGGCCCGGCCGAAGAAGGGTGGCTTCTTCATCGCGATTCAGTCTGCGGCAGTGAAGGGAGAATTCCCGGAGATCACCCTCGGCGTCGATTCTCCCTGCATGATCCCGCCAGGGGCGACGCAGAGTCATCAGTGACCCGCAGGTCACCCGTCAGCTCTTCGAGCGGGGGAAGCTGACCTCTACGCGGCGGTTCTTCTTGCGGCCGTCTTCGGTGGAGTTGTCGGCGATGGGGTACGCCTCGCCGTAGCCGCGGATCTGGTAGGAGACGGAGGACGAGCCCAGGTCCTGGGCGAGTTGGCGCTGGACCGCGTCGGCGCGCTGTTTGGACAGGACGAGGCCGTGGGCGGCGGAGCCGAGGTTGTCGGTGAAGCCGAAGACGCGGAGGCTGGTGGCCTTCTGCTTCTTGATCTCGTCGGCGATGGTCCGGATACGGGCATTGGCCTCGCCGCTGAGCCTGGCGCTGTCCTTCGCGAAGAGGACTTCGGCCTGAAGGGCGAAGGTGACGTTGACGTTGGTGTCCTCACGGCGCTCGTCGCCGTTGTCGGTCTCCACGACCGACTTGATGTCGAGCACCCGGCCGGGCGCGAGCTCGGCCCCGGCGCGCATCTTCAGGCCCGGGTCGTTCGCGTCGATCTTCACCGGCGGCTTGGAGTCGGCCGGCACGCCGGGTCCGCTGTCGGCCCGTGCGGCGGGGGGCGGGGGTGCGTTGACGGCCAGGAGCGTGGCCGTCAGGGCGGCGGCGAGGAGCGTGCCGTGGCGGGTGACCCGGAGTGTGGTCATGGGGACGCTCATCCGGAGATTTTGATGGTGACGGTGGGCATGGAGGGGAGTTGGAAGTCGACTTGCGTGACGCTTTGCGGCGGGGCCGGGAATTGGGCGAAAATGGGGCGGCTTTCATTGGGCTTGATGCCGTACAGCCCTGTTGAGCACAGGCATTCGCCGTCCGTGTCCCGCAGGATCAGGTACCGCTTTTTCCCCGCGGCGTCCACGAGGGAGGCGCCCGAGATCGACGACTGCGATCTCATCTCCGTCTCCTTGGAGCGCCATGCGAAGGCGTTGAACACCTTGCTGCCCCGATTCGTCACCGTGCCGTTCACCGTGACGAATCCGCCGTCGTCGCGGACGGCCGAGTTGAGGGTCACCACCATGCCGTCCGCCCCTTTCATCTCGCCGATGGCCGCGGTCGACTGGGCCACTGGTTTGTTGTCCCCGTCGCCCTGCGGGGCAGCGGACTCCTTGGACGAGTCCTTGTCCGACGTCGACCCGCCGCTGTCACCGCCACAGCCGGTCACAGCGATGGCCATGGTGGCCGTGAGCGCCACCGCGGCCGCGCTCCTTAGGGCCTTCGTCGTGTGCCGATTGCTCATGAGGGGCTTTCCTTCGCTCGTCGGTCGACCGTCAGTCGGCGAGGCGGACGGTGAACAGATCCTGGGCTCGGGGAAGGGGGTCGGGCTTCTCCGGGTCGATGGACACCGGGCGGCCCTCGCAGATGAGTTCGATGAGCGGGCCCTTGCCCTTGCCCTTGCCCTTGTCGTCGGCCCCGCTGTCGCCGTCCCGGCCCCCCGCGTCGTGCCCCGGAATGTCAGAAGCCAGGGCACAGCGGGGTTCGACGACGGCCTTCGCCCGGCCGTACGCCTTCTGGTTCTCCGTGCCGGGCACGACCGACCGGCCCACGGACCCGAGGGACGTGACCTTGACCGTGAATGCCGTGGACGTGAATGCCGTGGACGTGAAGTCCGGGAACGGGTCGCACGCGTCGACCTCGGCGTCGTTCTTCGCGGCGAAGGCCCCCGCCGCGTCGCACGCCAGGAATCGGTCGGCTCCCCTGCCGCTCAGCCAGTCGGCACGGGCCTTTTCGTCGCCGATCTCTTTGAGGAATCCGTCGAGGAGTTGGTCCCGGTAGTCCTGGGCGGCGGCGAGAGCGGACGCGTCCGCCGCTGTCTGCGCGCCGTTCTTCTTGGCCCCGGCCTGGCCCACGGCGAAGAAGGCCAGGGCGATGAAGAGGATGCCGACCACGGCGGTGATGTAGATGGGGAATGCCTGTCCGGCGTCGCCCCTGGCCCAGCGTGCTGGGCGCGTTCCCGTCAGATGCCGGTGACCTGGGAGATCTTGTTCGAGATGGCGCCGGCGATCATGCCGCCGAAGTCCGTAGTCGTCAGGACCAGGATGATCGCCACCACCACCGCGATGATCCCCAGGTACTCGATCGACGTCTGGCCCCGGTCGGACCTCCAGGCCGCTCCCCGTACGCCCCGTACGCCCCGCACCTCGCGGATCATCCGCGGTCCCCCGGCTCCCCGGTTCGCCCGTGCTCCCCGGATCGTCCGGACTCCCCAGAAGCGCTTGCCCATCGTGTTCCCCTCCATGGCCGGGCCGCCTCGGCCGGTCCGGCGAGTCGGTCCGCGTGGTGTGCGTCCTCGTCGTGCCGCTCGTGACACGAGAAAAGTACGCCGAAACACCAGGCGCGGAACAGTGCACCCGGCACCATTCCCTGCCCAGTTCCGGGAGTTGAAACACCACAGATCCCATGCGTTTCTTACGCATCTCGCGGCTCATCGGTCTCACCCCCGCTCAGCCACGCCCGGGGAGGGGTTCTCGGGCCACGACTGTCCCACATGGGGTTGCAGACGCGAAGGTGCTTGGCGCAAGTCGGCCGAGTTCGCACGGTCGCCGTGGGAAGGCGGTCGCGGTGGCGGATGCAGCGGCATATGGCGTCCTCTCGGCAGGTGCGGCGGTCAATCCCCCGTGATGGAGCCGAAATCCATGCCCGAGCCCAGGAAAAAACCCGCCACGAGCAGGATCATCGTGCCGGGGACCATGAAGGTCGTGATGACCACCGTGGCCCTCGGCACGGCCCGTGCCGCCCGTCTGCGGGCCAGCTGGGCGTCGGTGCGGCGCATGTCGCCGGAGATGCTGATGAGCGTCTCCACGATCGGCGAACCCAGGTCCTCGCCCTGCTGGAGGGCGGTGACGAACTGGGCCACCTGTTCGGAGTCATTGCGTTTGCGTAGCTCTTCGAAAGCCTGGCGGCGGCTCACTCCGAGATCCATCTGGCGCAGTGTGATCCGCAATTCATCGGCCCATGGGCCCTCGTATTTCTCGGACACCCGGTCGAGAGCTTGGCGGAAACTCAGCCCCGCGCTCACCACCACCGCCAGTACGTCCAGAAAGTCGGGCAGCGTCCGTTCGATAGCGTCCCGCCGCTCGCGCACCGCCGCCCAGATTCCGACCTCGATCCAGAAGAGTCCGAAGGCGGTCAGCAGCAGGGCCAGGAGCAGCCGCCCCTGGGCGAGCATGACGAGCGCGCCGCCGAAGCCCAGCCCGCCGTAGACCGCGCGCCGGGCCGCGTACCGGTCGACGGTCAGGCCGCCCGGGTTGCCCGCCCGGTCGATGCGCCGCCTGACCCGCTCGACCCGCTTCTCCCCCATGAGCCGCAGCACGAACGGCGCGTACCGCATGCCGAGGCGGTCCACGGCGGAGCCGACCGCCGTCGTACGGGTCGCGCCGACCTCCAGCGCGAGGGCGAGGTCGGCGGGGAGCTTCGCCTCGCTGCGGTACAGGGCGATGCCGTAACAGATGCCCGCGACGGCCGCGCCGATGACCAGGGCCAGCAGGAGTTCCATGGTGGTCGCCGCCCCCTCAGACGTCGATCTTCGACATGCGGCGGATGAGGAAGAAGCCGAGCCCGTACAGGGCGAAGGCGGCCACGACCGCCGCCTTGCCCAGGAACGTCGCCGTCATCCGGTCGATCGAGCCGGGCGCGATCCGGTCCATCAGCAGCAGCGTGCAGATGCCCATCAGCGGTACGACATACGCCGTCACCGTCACCTGAGAAAGCTGCGTACGGACCTCACGCCGCGTCTCCTTGCGCTCCTCCAGCGTCTGCGTGAGGTTGCGCAGCGAGCTGACGACGGCGCCGCCCGCACGGTTGGACAGCACGAGCGTCGTGACCAGGACGACCAGTTCGCGGGAGGGCAGCCGCTCGGTAAGTTCGCCCAGCGCGTCGTCGATGGAGTGCCCGATCGCCAGCTTGTCGGAGACCTCGGCCAGTTCCTCGGCGGCCGGGGCCTCCATCTCGTCGGCGGCCATGCCGAGCGCCGTGCGCAGCGCCAGCCCGGCCTGGGTGGCGTTGGCGAGGATGCGGGAGAGCTCGGGGAGCTGGCCGATGAACTTCTCGATGCGCTTGCGCCGCTGCCAGCCGAGGTAGGCGAAGGCCGACCAGACGGCGACGGCCGCCGCCAGCGGCCCGAAGAACGGCGCGAGCGCCCCGGCCGCCACCAGCCACAGCCCGATCGCCGCCCCCGCCGTGTACACCGTGAACTCGGCGGGCGTCACGTCCATTCCGGTCGAGGCGAGGCGCCGGGCCAGCCGCCGGCCCGCGCGGGTGGCGCGCAGCCGGCGGTCGAAGGCCGCGAAGTGGCGTGCCCGGCCAGCCGGGGGCGGGGCCGGGGACTCGGTGAGGCGGTCGATGAGCGCGCGGCGCTGGGCCTTTCCGGCCGCGTACGCCTGCACGCCCGCGACGGCCAGCACGCAGCACACCAGCGTGGCGCCGACCGTCAGCTGTGCGAGATTGCCGAGATCGTCCATGGTCTGCTACCTCTGCCCTGCCTCTCCTGTGTCGGACTGCCGCGCCTGCCGGGTGTACAGCTCCGCCGGGAACGCGGCGACGCCGAAGCCGGGCGGCACGGGCTCGTTCGCCAGCCGCAGCCGCTCCGCCACCCGTTCGGGGAGCGGGAAGTGGCCGAACCGGCCCCGTACGACCCGGTCCGCGCCCAGCGGCTCGGCGTCGAAGCGGCAGACGGTCGCGATGCGGAAGTCCTCGTGTCCGTGCGAGTCGAGGATGGCGATCTCGCCGACGCGCCGCGATCCGTCGGCGGCGCGGGTGAGCTGGACGACGCAGTCGACGGCGCTGTTGATCTGGTCCTGGAGCGCCTCGTACGGGATCTTCACCTCGGACATGGACGCCAGCGTCTGGAGCCGCATCAGCGCGTCCTCGGCGCTGTTGGCGTGCACGGTGGCGAGCGAGCCGTCGTGGCCGGTGGACATGGCCTGGAGCATGTCGAGGGTCTCGCCGCCGCGCACCTCGCCGACGATGATGCGGTCGGGGCGCATGCGCAGCGAGTTGCGTACGAGGTCGCGGATGGTGATGCGGCCGTTGCCCTCGACGTTGGGCGGGCGCGATTCGAGGCGGATGACGTGCGCCTGCTGGAGCTGGAGTTCGGCGGCGTCCTCGACGGTGATGATGCGCTCGCCCTCGGGGATGAGGCCGGAGAGCGCGTTCAGCAGGGTCGTCTTGCCGGAGCCCGTCGGGCCGGAGACCACCACGTTGAACTTGGCCCGTACGAGCGCGGCGAGCAGCGCCAGCATCGTCGCGTCCAGCGTGCCCATGCCGATCAGCTCGTGCAGCGTGTACGCGCGCGGGAAGCGCCGGATGGTGAGCGTGGCGCCGTTCAGGGCCAGCGGCGGGATGATGACGTTGACCCGCTCGCCGGACGGCAGCCGCGCGTCGACCATCGGATTCGACTCGTCCACCCGGCGGTTGACGGTGGAGACGATGCGCTCGATGGTCTGCATCAGCTGCTCGTGCGAGGCGAACCGTACGGGCACCGGCTCGACCCGCCCCGACCGCTCGACGTAGATCTGATCGGGGCCGTTGACCATGATCTCGGTGATGGAGGGGTCTTCGAGGAGCGGTTCGAGTACGCCGAGGCCGAGCGCCTCGTCGACGACGCGCCGGATCAGCCGGTCCCGCTCGGCGGTGGACAGGACCGGGCCCTCGCGGCTGATGATGTGGCCCAGTACGCGCTCCAGGCGGCTGCGGCGCTCGGCCGCCGCCAGCGACGACATCTCGGCGAGGTCGATCTCCTCCAGGAGCTTCGCGCGGTAGACGGGGACGAGGTGGCCCGACTCCCGGCCGTCCGGCGGGCTTTCGGGGGCGACGATCCGCGACCGTAGGCTCATGGGGTGCTCCTGGGGTCCGCGGGGCAGGGCATGGTGGCGGTGCGGGTGGCCGCGCCGAAGTCGAAGGGGAGGACGGCGGGGATCTCGACGGTGGCGCTGCCGGTGGTCTGCCCGCCGCCGTCGCACGGCGCCGCGCCGACGTCGGTGCGGCCCGCCAGCCAGCCGCTCACGGCGGCCTTGCCCGCGCCCTCCGGCGACATCCGGGAGTCGTCGAGCGTGGCCGTACGGGCGGCGGCCCGCGCCGCGCTCCCGGCCTGCTGCGCGGCGAACGCGGCCAGGCCCAGCTGGATGGCGGCCAGCCCGATGACGAGCAGGAGCGGCAGGAACCCGAGGAATTCGATGGCGGCGGACCCGCGATCACGGACACGGTCGCGATCACGGACGCGGGCGCGGTCACCGTCGCGATCACGGTCGCGATCACGCACGCGATCACCGTCGCGGTAACGACGAGCCCGGCTGCTCCCGCGGTACGAGCCGTCGTACGAGCCGTCGTACGAGCCGTCGTACGAGCCCCCGCCCCCCTCACCCCTCGCCATACCGCGGCTCCTCCCTGGGCGCCGCCGCCGAGCCCCGTACCGGCCACGGCCAGTCGAGTACGCCCGGGAAGAGGACCGGGACCTTCAGGTCCACCGACGCCTGCGCCAGGTCGCCGGACGGGCCGCAGTCGACCGTCCCCGCGGACCACGCGCCCGGCAGGTCCTGGTGGGCTGCGCCCGCGCAGGCCGCCGCGCCTCCCGTGGCGCCCGCGCGCGCCCCCTTGTCCGCGGCGTTTCCGGCGAGCGAGTACGTATAGCCGACCAGGACGCACTGCCAGACGACGACCAGCACCACCAGGATCAGCGGGAGCACGCCCACGAACTCCACGGCGACCTGCCCCCGGTCGCCGCCGAGGCGTTTGCGGAACTTACCCGTCCCGGTGGGCACGGGAGCGAGCTGGTCCGCGCCCGTGCCCCCGCCGCTGCCGCCGCCTCCTATGGCGCGCCGCCGCCGCAGCCCGGCGGCGATGGACGGGCGCTCGGCGGAGCGGTCGGCGTGGCTGCCGCCGCGCGCCGCGCGCCCGCCGCCGTCCGGCGCCTCGATCAGGCCCAGTTCGCCCGCGAGCGCCCACAGCGCCCGCTTGACCGCCGACTTGGCGTCCAGGTCCTGCATCCGGCCGGAGTCGACGGCGGGCTGCAGTTCCTTGTAGCCGGCGGGGATGGCGGTGCGGGCGGTGCGGGTGCCGGTGGTACGGGCGACCAGCGGCGGCTGGATCTCGGCGCCGCGGGTGTGGCGGTTGACGACCGTGGTGGTGTCCTCGGCCTTGCGGATCTGGAGCCGGTCCCAGAGCCGCACCATGCGCTTGGCGGCCCGTACGGACACCACGTCCGGCGTGGTGACGAGGAGCGCGAGGTCGGCGGATTCGACGGCGGCGGCGCCCGCGGCGGTGATCTGGGTGCCGCAGTCGATGACGACGAGTTCGTAGCGGGCGCGCAGGGCGCCGATGATCTGCCGGGAGGCGAGGTCGCCGACCTCCTCGCCGCGCTCCCCCTCCCCCGGCGCGAGGAGCAGGGCGAGCCCCGTGGGGTGCGGGAAGACGGCGTCCTGGAGCACGCGCGGCGAGATGTCGCTGATGCCGGCCAGGTCGGCGATGGAGCGGCGGAACTGGACGTCCAGGTAGGAGGCGATGTCGCCGGACTGGAGGTCCATGTCGACGAGCGCCACGCTGCGGCCGGCCGAGTGGGCGGCGAGCGCGAGCTGTACGGCCGTGACGGTGGTGCCCACGCCGCCCTTCGCGCCGATCACCGCGACGAGGCGCCCGCCGGGTCCGGCGGGCGCGCCCTCGGGGCCGCCGCCGAGATGGCGGCGGACGCCCGTGGCCCAGTGCGCGGCGGCCTGGACGCGGGTGCCGAGCTCGTCGTACGAGAGGGGGAGCGCGACGATGCCGCGCGCGCCGGAGTCCATGGCGGCGGAGTAGAGGGCGGGCCCGGCGTCGGCGGTGACGAGGACGACGCCGACGGCCGGGAAGCGCAGGGCGACGTCGCGGATGACCTCCAGGGCGGGGGCGGGCCCGAGCCGTTCGTGGACCAGGACGACTTCGGGCAGCTCCTCGACGGCGACGGCGGCGAGCGCCGCCAGGGCGTCGAGGAGGCGGGTGGAGTCGCCGGCCGGCTCCATGGGTTCGACGCCGGGGAGCTGGCCGAGCGTCCCGCCGACGGCGCGGGCGACGTCCGGGTCGCCGACGGCCGCGAGGATTCTGATCGTCACCGTGTCCCCTGCCTCTACTTGTCGCCGTCGAGGGTGTAGGTGCGGTCGCCCGGACTGATCGTGTCGTCGCCGCCGGGGGCGACGAGGGCGAGGCGGACGTGGGAGGCGAAGGACTCCGCGTACGCGACGCGCTGGGCGTCCTTGGTGTCGAGGGCGAAGGTGATGGGGACCGCCTCCCCGGCGCGCCGGGTGGTGGAGTTGGAGCCGTGGTCGGCGTCGGGGTCGAGCGCCGTGAGCTTGCCGACGGCGATGACCTGCGCGCCGCTGACGATGATCTTGGATTCGGGCTTGGTGCCCTGCTCCTTGCCGTCGAAGGTCGCGTAGATGTTGACCTTGTCGGCGGGGTTGATCTTCCCGGCCACGCCGGTCGCCGCGTCGATCATGATGGCGATCTCCTGCTGGCCGGGGCGGAGCGCGGGCCGCGAGACGATCATGTCGTCCTGGAGCAGCGACCCCTTGCGCAGCGGGGTGACGGCGATCTTGCCGTGCAGGTCGGCGAGGTCGGTGACGGCGGTGGCCGGAAGCCAGCGCTTGGGCATCGAGATCCGCTCGAACTGGCCGGCGTCCAGCGCCTTGTAGGCGGGCACGTCCGATTTCAGCCGGTACGCCGTGGTCTCCGGGCCCACCTTGGACTCCACGTCGTGGAGGACCGAGAAGACCCCGACGAACGCGCCGACGGCACACAGGACCGACAGGACCAGCAGGATGACTCCGCGGCGCTGGCGTGAATTCATGGGACGGGCAACCTCGTTCGGGGACGTCGGCCGGCGGATCGCCGCCGGCTCGCGGGTCGGCGGCCTACCGGCTGGTCAGGGCGGCTCGTACGGACGGGGCGAGGGCGGCGGCGCGCGCGCCGGGCTGCTCGGCGCGCTCCACGGCGGCGGAGCAGAACGCGCAGCGGTCACCGATCAGTTCGAGGTCGCACCAGCGGCACTCCTCTCTGCGCACGGACGCCACCAGCTGGTAGAGCACGGTCGCGTCCGGGATGGCGGCGGCGAACTCGACGGCCTTGCGCGTGCCCCACCAGCGCGCGGACTCGGCGGGCAGCGCGGTCTCCTGGACGGCCTGTACGCGCCAGGCGGGCGCGAGGACGTCCGTGACCCAGTCCTCGTGGCCGGGGCGGCGCGGCCGGCCGCGCGCGACGGCGAGGGCGGTGGCGAAGCCGGGGCCGTCCGGCGGCTCCGCGCCGCCGACCGGGACGAGCCTCGGCTCGGGCCCGGCGAGCACGGCGAACCGGGTGCCCGGCAGCCAGGACTTGACGTGCGGGCCGAGCCCGACCTCGACCCGGTCGAGCCCGGCGACGCTGTCCAGCTGCGCGCCCGCGTGGATGTAGTGGGCGAGGAGGCGGGCGGCGCAGGCGAGGACGCCGGGGCTCAGATCGGACACCGACAGCTGGCGTAACTGGCGCGCGAGGACGGCGACAGCGAGCGGCGGCAGCGCGATCGGCAGGAGCGCCATCCGGTCGCTTTCGAGCACGGAGCGGACCGTGTGCAGGCGGCGCGCGTACGGGCCGGGGAGCGCGTCCGGGTAGAGCGCGACGACGTAGCCGCAGCGGTCGAGGAGGGCGGCGGTCTGCGCGACGGCCTCGTCCAGGGGCTGGGCGTCCGGGGGCCGCAGCACCGCGGCGGCCGGGGCCTGCCCGTCGGGCGGCACGAGCACCAGGTCGGGGCTGGTGACTGCAATCGCGGTGGGCACGTCGGCTTCCCCGTTCACTCCGGCCGCCGGTGCCCCGGTGACCGCAGATGGACTCTCCTCGCTACTGCCCTTGGCTGGTGCATCAGCACTTTATCCACGAATGCGGCGCGAGAGAACAGCCCGCCGGAGTTCTCGCAAACCCTTGACTGACCCAATGGTCTGGACCATCTTTACGCCCAAGCGGTGGCCACCGTCCCTGGAGCTCCTCCTTCAACACCCTTCCCACCGGAGGCAGTCGTGGACCGTACACGCCGCACCGAAGACCCCCGATTCAGACACAGAACGGGACGCAACCCCTTGCGTTCCCCGCGCCCCTCGCGCCCCTCGCGCCACCCGCATTCCCGGCGTCCGCTGCGCGCCCTCACCGCGCTCGCCGCCGCCGTGCTCGCCGCGACCGGCCTCACCGTCGTCGGCGACGGCGGGGCCGAGGCGGCCACCGCTCCGCACGCCGCGACCGCCCCGCACAGCGGCACAGCCGCCGCCAACCTCGCCAAGAACCCCGGCTTCGAGTCCGGCCTCGACAACTGGACCTGCTCGGGGGGCAGCGGCACGGCCGTCACCAGCCCCGTACACGGCGGTACGGGCGCCCTCAAGGCCACGCCCGCCGGGGCCGACAACGCCAAGTGCTCGCAGACCGTGAGCGTGCAGCCGAACTCCTCGTACACGCTGAGCACCTGGGTCCAGGGTTCGTACATCTACCTCGGCGCGAGCGGCACCGGCACCACGGACGTCTCGACGTGGACCTCCTCCGCCTCCTCCTGGCAGCGGCTGAGCACCAGCTTCAAGACCGGCGCCGCCACGAAGACGGTGACCATCTACACCCACGGCTGGTACGGGCAGCCCGCCTACTTCGCCGACGACTTCACCCTCGACGGGCCGGGCGGCGGCGATCCGGGCGAGCCGGTGCCGGGCGCCCCCGGCGGCCTCGCCACGGGCGCGGTCACCTCGTCCTCCGTGGCCCTCTCCTGGAACCCGGTGACCGGCGCGAGCGGCTACAACGTCTACCAGGACGGCACGAAGGTCCAGTCCGCGAGCGGGACCTCGGCCGTGGTGACGGGGCTGACCCCGGCCACCTCGTACCAGTTCCAGGTGACCGCGACCAACACCGCCGGCGAGTCGCCGAAGTCCGCGGCGGTCTCGGCCACCACCAAGGAGGGCGGCCCCGGCCCCTCCGTGCCCAAGCACGCCGTGACGGGCTACTGGCAGAACTTCAACAACGGCGCCACCGTCCAGAAGATCAGCGATGTGCAGAGCCAGTACGACATCATCGCGGTCGCCTTCGCGGACGCCACCACCACGCCGGGCGCGGTCGAGTTCCGCCTCGACCCCGCGCTGAACTACAGCGAGGCCCAGTTCAAGGCCGACATCGCCGCCAAGCAGGCGGCCGGCAAGTCCGTCATCCTCTCCGTCGGCGGCGAGAAGGGCACGGTCTCCGTCAACGACGCGAACTCCGCGAACAACTTCGCGAACAGCCTGTACGCGGCCATGCAGAAGTACGGCTTCAACGGCGTCGACATCGATCTGGAGAACGGGCTCAACCCCACGTACATGACGCAGGCGCTGCGCTCCCTGTCGGCGAAGGCCGGGCCGCAGCTCGTCATCACCATGGCCCCGCAGACCATCGACATGCAGTCAACAGGGGGCGGTTATTTCAAGACAGCCCTGAACATCAAGGACATCCTGACCGTCGTCAACATGCAGTACTACAACAGCGGCGCGATGAACGGCTGCGACGGCAAGGTGTACGGGCAGGGGACCGTGGACTTCCTCACCGCCCTGGCCTGCATCCAGCTCGAAGGCGGGCTCGCCCCCTCCCAGGTGGGCCTGGGGCTGCCGGCCTCCACTCGGGGCGCGGGCAGCGGCTACGTCCCGCCGTCCGTCGTCAACAACGCCCTCGACTGCCTGGCCAAGGGCACGGGCTGCGGCTCCTTCAAGCCCGCGAAGACCTATCCGGGCATCCGGGGCGCGATGACCTGGTCGACCAACTGGGACGCGAGCAACGGCAACGCGTGGTCCAACGCGGTCGGTCCGCACGTGCACGGACTGCCGTAGCCACGGCCTCGACCACGGCCACCAGCACGGCCGTACCTCCTACCCCAACGGCCCCTCCGCTGTACAGGTCTTGACAACCGTATTGGTCTGGACCACCTTGTACGGCAAGCCCAGGGGCCCCTGAGCGCGCACCATCACCACACCCCCCAACTCTCCCCCCACACGGAGGCAGTCGTGGTTCGCGCACGATCGACCATGCCCAGCATGTTCAAAAACAGAATCCTCACGGGTCTGGCGGCGGCAGTGGTGGCCGCCGCCGGATTCGCCGGCGCGGGGGCCGCCCACGCGGCGCAGCCCCCGGCCGGCCCGGCGTCCGGACCGTCGGCCGCCCCCGCGTCCGTCCCCAAGCACGCGGTCACCGGCTACTGGCAGAACTTCGACAACGGCGCGAAGGTCCAGAAGCTCAGCGATGTGGACGCCAATTACGACATCATCGCCGTCGCGTTCGCCGACGCCACCGCCAAGCCGGGCGCGGTCGACTTCCACCTCGACCCCGCGCTGAACTACTCCGAGGACCAGTTCAAGGCCGACATCAAGGCCAAGCAGGCGGCCGGCAAGTCCGTCATCATCTCGATCGGCGGCGAGAAGGGCACGATCTCCGTCAGCGACGCGGCCTCCGCCGAGAACTTCGCCGACAGCGTGCACGCGCTGATGGAGAAGTACGGCTTCGACGGCGTCGACATCGACCTGGAGAACGGCCTCAACTCCACCTACATGAGCCAGGCCCTCAAGTCGCTCGCGTCGAAGTCGGGCGGCCACCCGGTCATCACCATGGCGCCGCAGACGGTGGACATGCAGTCGCCGCAGAACGAGTACTTCAAGACGGCGCTCGCCGTCAAGGACATCCTGACCGTCGTCAATATGCAGTACTACAACAGCGGTTCGATGAACGGCTGCGACGGCAAGGTCTACGCCGCGGGCTCGGTGGACTTCCTCACCTCGCTCGCCTGCGTGCAGCTCGAAGGCGGCCTCGACGCCTCCCAGGTGGGGATCGGCGTCCCCTCCTCCCCCAAGGCCGCGGGCTCCGGCTATGTGGCCCCGAGCGTGGTCAACGCCGCCCTCGACTGCCTGACCAAGGGCACGGGCTGCGGCTCGTTCAAGCCGTCGAAGACGTACCCGGGGCTGCGCGGCGCGATGGCGTGGTCGACCAACTGGGACGCGGCGGCCGGCGGCGAGTTCGCGGGCCAGGTCGGCAAGCACGTACACGAGCTGCCGTAACACCCAGCGCCGCCGCCGGAGCGGGGCGTCCCCGGACCGTACGCGCACACGGTCCGGGGACGCCCCTATGCGTCACCTCAGTGCTGACGCGCCCGCTCGGCGACGGGCTTGGGGAGGGAGCAGCCCGGCAGGCCGAGGTCCACCTTGTTCCCGGTGCCGACGCACTTGGCGAGGATGTAGGTCTCCTGGGCGTAGCCGATGCCCTTGCGGACCGTGACCTTGCCGTTCTCGTCGACCTCGCACGGGTTGTTCAGCGTGCAGCGCTGCCCGTCCTCGTTGGTCGTGTTGTTGACGGCCACGACGTTGCCGGTGGCGGTGTCCACGACGGGCGAGCCCGACGTGCCGCCGATGACCTGACAGGCGGAGGTGTAGCGGAGCGAGTCCTTCCAGGTCCAGTCGCCCTCGCGCAGCCGGTAGGCGAAGCCGTCGGTGTTGCAGGAGTAGGTCTTCTTCCAGTAGCCGGAGACGACCGCTATCGAGGCGCCCTTGACGGGGTGGTCGGCGTTGAGCTTGAGGGCGTCGATCCGGTACTTCTGCTTGATCTGGGCGTAGGTGGTGTTCAGTTCGTAGAGCGTGACGTCGGTGTCGGTCATCGTCGCGTACGAGACCTTGGTGGCCTTGAGCGTGGCGACCTTGCCGGCGGAGGCGTTGAGCAGGCTGAAGGTGCGGCTGGACGGCCGGTCCACGATCACCTCGCCCGCGCCGGGCATTCCGGTTTCCAGGCAGTGGCCGTTGGTCAGGATGAGGCCGGGGTCGTTGTCCTTCGAGTTGGGCAGCCGCACCAGCGATCCGGAGCAGTTGCTGAGCGCGACGGTGCCGGCGAAGTTGACTGCCTTGGTCTTCGCCTTCGCGGCGACCTCGGCGGCGGCCGTGGCCTGAGTTCTGGCCTGAGCCTTCGCCTCCGCGGTAACGGGCTGGGCCGAGGCCGCGCCGGTGGAGGCGAGCGTCGCTCCGGTCAGGAGGAGCGTCGCGAGCGCACCGACGAGAGGCTTCTTCATGGGGGGTCCCCTCCGTACATCAGTTCTTCCGCTTTTGACGTGTGCATTGTTGGGGCAGGGGATGCCGCCCGGCAATCGAGTCGACGGAAGTGCCGCGGAAGTTGGCCTGTTTCCTCCCTACGCGCACCCTTGACCGGTCCATGACATCGCCCGAATCTGTCGGCACCCGCACGCCCAGGAGACCTCCCAGGAGACCCCTCATGAGACTCCGATTACGCGGCCGCTGGGCCGGAGCCTGCGCCGCTCTGGTCGCCGTCGCCCTCGCCGCCCCCGCCGCGACCGGCGCGACGCCCGGCCCACCGGCCGCACCGTCCGCCGAAGCCACGCACTCCTACGAGGTCACCGGCCCGGCGACGCCCGCGCAGCGCACCGCCGTCGCCGCGACCGGCGCCGCCGTCGACGCGGTGCGCGAGCACTCCGTCACCATCACCGCCTCCGCCGCGCAGGCCGAGCGCGTCCGCCGGCTCGGCTACCGGGTCGAGGAGTCGGCCCCGCCCCCGGACCGTACGGGCGGCAAGACCCCGCGGCCCTTCGACTTCCCGCCGCGAGACTCGAACTACCACAACTACGCCGAGGCGACGTCGGAGATCAACGCGGACCTCGCCAAGTACCCCGGCATCATGACGAAGCGGGTCATCGGCAAATCCTACGAGGGCCGCGACATCGTCGCCGTCAAGATCAGCGACAACGCCGGCACGGACGAGGCCGAGCCCGAGGTGCTCTTCACCCACCACCAGCACGCGCGCGAACACCTCACCGTGGAGATGGCGCTGTACCTGATCAAGGAGTTCGGCTCCAAGTACGGGAGCGACCCGCGCGTCACCAAGCTCGTCGACAGCCGCGAGATCTGGATCGTGCCCGACGTGAACCCGGACGGCGGCGAGTACGACATCGCCACCGGCTCGTACCGCAGCTGGCGCAAGAACCGCCAGCCCAACGCGGGCACGGCGCGCGGCACCGACCTCAACCGCAACTGGAACTTCAAGTGGGGCTGCTGCGGCGGCTCCTCGGGCAGCACGGGCTCCGAGACGTACCGCGGCTCCGCCCCCGAGTCGGGGCCCGAGGTCAAGGTCGTGGCGGACTTCGTACGGAGCCGCGTCGTCGGCGGCAAGCAGCAGATCAAGGCCGCCATCGACTTCCACACCTACAGCGAACTGGTGCTCTGGCCCTACGGCTACACCTACAACGACACCGCGCCCGGCATGACCCAGGACGACCGGGACGCCTTCGCGACCCTCGGCAAGTCCATGGCCGCGAGCAACGGCTACAAGCCGGAGCAGTCCAGCGACCTGTACATCACCGACGGGACCATCGACGACTGGCTGTGGGGCAACCAGAAGATCTTCGGCTACACCTTCGAGATGTATCCGAACGAGAGCGGCGCGGGCGGCGGCTTCTACCCGCCGGACGAGGTGATCGGCCGGGAGACCAGCCGCAACCGCGACGCCGTGCTGCAACTCCTGGACAACGCCGACTGCGTGTACCGGGTGATCGGGAAGCAGCAGCAGTACTGCCCGGGCGCCCCCTGATCCGGTGCGGCGCCGGTGAACGGCCGCCCGGCGGCGCGTACGCGGTGACGCCGTACGCGCCGCCGGGCCGGCTGACGGCTCCTCGAAAAGTCAGACGACGATGCTGAGCAGCGCCGCGACGGCGAAGCCCGCCACCGACAGGACCGACTCCAGGACCGTCCAGGACTTGAGGGTGTCGCGCTCGGAGATGCCGAAGTACTTCGCGACCATCCAGAAGCCGCCGTCGTTCACGTGCGAGGCGAAGATCGAGCCCGCCGAGATCGCCATGATGACGAGGGCCAGGTGGGCCTGGGAGTAGTCGCCCGCGGAGAGCATCGGGGCGACGATGCCGGCCGTGGTGACGATCGCGACGGTGGCCGAGCCCTGGGCCACCCGCAGGACCACCGAGATCAGCCAGGCGAGCACGATGACCGGCAGGCCCGCGCTGTCGAAGGTGTCGGCCAGCGCCTGCGCCACGCCGCTGCCCTTGAGGACCGCGCCGAAGACCCCGCCCGCGCCGACCACCAGCAGGATGTTGCCGACCGGCTTGAGGGAGGCCGTGGAGACCGTCTCCAGGGACTTGCGGGACCAGCCGCGGCGGATGCCCAGCAGGTAGTAGGCGAGGAAGAGGGCGATGGTCAGGGCGACGAAGGGGTTGCCGAAGAACTCGACGACCGAGCGGCCGGTGCTGGGGGCGAAGGCGATGGAGGAGAACGTCGCGAGCAGGATGAGGACCAGCGGGGTGCCGATGATCGCGGCGAGCGCGCCCATGGACACGGGCTTCTCGGAGCGGCCCTCGCCGCCCGCCGCGCGCTGCTCCGCCATGACCGCGGCCTTGGCCTCCTCGGCCGCCTCGACCATGTCGGCGGGCACGGGCACGTAGACGCGCTTGCCGATCCACGCGGCGAACGCCCAGCCGGCCAGCACCGCCGGGATTCCGGTGGCGATGCCCATCAGGATGACCCAGCCCAGGTCCACGTGGAGCAGCCCGGCCGCGGCCACCGGGCCGGGGTGCGGCGGCAGGAACGCGTGGGTCATGGACAGGCCCGCCAGGAGCGGCATGGCGTAGAGGATGATCGACTTGCCGCTGCGCTTGGTCGCCGCGTACACGATCGGCGCGAGCACGAAGATGCCGACGTCGAAGAAGACCGGGATGCCGAAGATCAGGCCCGTCAGGCCCATGGCGAGCGGGGCGCGCTTCTCGCCGAAGAGGCCCAGCAGGCGGGAGCTGAGCGCCTCGGCGCCGCCGGAGACCTCCAGGATCGAGCCGAGCATGGTGCCCAGGCCGATGATGATCGCGATATGGCCGAGGGTGCCGCCCATGCCGTCTTCGATGAGCGATTTGGCGTCGGACTTCTGGACCGTGCCGAAGAGTTCGGTGACGGAGAGCCCGGCGGCGAGGCCGACGGCTATGGAGACGGCGAGCAGCGCGACGAACGGCTGGAGCCGCACCTTGATGATCAGTACGAGCAGGAGCGCGATGCCGAGGGCCGCGACGGTCAGCAGCCCGGCGGTCCCTCCGACGAGGGCGAGCAGTCCGCCAGTGTGCGGTGGCGGTTTGGCGGCGGTCGCGGCGAGCAGCATGTGATGACTCCGTTGTCAGTCAGGGGTTTTCCAGGCAGGGGGGATCGCGGCACGGCGCCCCGCCGGTGCGGGGCGCCGTGCCGGGACACGGTCGGTGAAGCTTTAAGACGGCGATGGCCGGGCCGTTCGGGGGCGGGGTCAGCCGAGGACGGCGAGCGCGTCGATCTCGATGAGGAGACCGGCGGGCAGGCCCACGTACACCGTCGTACGGGCGGCCGGCGCCTCCCCCAGGCCCTCGGCCTCGAAGTAGGCGTTGTAGATCTCGTTCATCTCGGCGAAGTGGGCGACGTCGGTGAGGTAGACGCGCATCATCATGACGTCGTCCCAGGTCGCGCCGCCCTCTTCGAGGATCGCCTTGACGTTGGCGAAGGTCTGGAGGGTCTGCTCGCGCAGGGTCGGGCCGACCGGGGTGGGGGCCTCGCCCTCGACGGCGGGCTTGAACCCGACCTGGCCGGCGACCTGGAGGATGTTCCCCTTGCGCACGCCGTGCGAGAACTTGGCCGGCGGGGTGGTGTGGGTGGCCGGGGTGATGGCGGTCTTGTCGCTCATGGTCGGACTTCCTTCTCGCGGTTTCTTCCGGGGGCGTGGGTCTGGTCGGGGGTGCGGGTCGTCCCCGAGTACTCGGCGCTGATGGCGTCGGCGGTGCGGCGCAGCAGCGGGAGCAGGGTGAGGAGTTCGTCGGCGGTGACGACGACGTTCGGGGCGGAGACCGAGCACGCGGCGACGGCCCGTCCGTCCGCGCCGCGGATGGGCGCCCCGATGCAGTTGATGGACTCCTCGTGGCCGCCGAGGTCGGTGGCCCAGCCCTGTTCGCGCACGGCCGCCAGCTCCTTGAGGAAGGCGGCGGCGTTGGGCGTCGAACGGGACGTGTACATGGGGTAGTCGAGCCGCTCGGCGACGGCGCGCCGCTCGGGCTCGGGGAGGTCGGCGAGGAGCAGCTTGGCGACGGCGGCCACGGTGATCGCCACGGGCTTGCCGATGCGCGAGTACATCCGGACCGGGTAGCGGCTCTCGACCTTGTCGATGTAGAGGACCTCGTTCTCCTCGTACACGGCGAGGTGGACGGTGTGTCCGCACTTCTCGTTGAGCTCGGCGAGGTGGGAGTGGGCGATCTCGCGCACGTCGAGGTTCTCGACGGCTTCCTGGGCGAGGGCGAAGAGCCGGGCGCCGAGGCGGTAGCGCTGGTCCTGCTGGCGGTAGACGATGCCGTGCTCGTGCAGGGTGCGCAGCAGGCGCAGCGCGGTGGACTTGTGGACGCCGAGGCGGCTCGCGACCTGTTCGAGGTTGGCGGGGCCCTCGGCCAGCAGCGGCAGGATGGACAGGGCGCGGTCGACGGTCTGGCTCATGTCGCCCCCAGGGCGCTGCGCCGGGCCCGGGGGGCGCGGTCGCGGAGGACAGGGCTCCGGTCCGCGCGCCGTCTTGCGGTCGTGGGCGTGGTCCTGTGCGTAGTCGTGTGCGTAGTCGTGCGGTCGTTCATGCGGTGCGCTCCTCCACCCGTACGGTCTCGGCCTCGGCCGCCGCGGGCTGACTCGCCCAGCCGGGGCCGAGTCGCAGTCTCCCCCAGGCGTCGGGGTCGAGGGCGGCCAGCCGGTCGGCGAGGCGGCGGGCGGGGGGTGCGGCGAGGTCGCCGGGGACGGTGAGGGCGGCGGCGGCCATCAGGTGCCCGTGCCGCAGCCGCGCGGCGAGGGGCAGCCCGCGCAGCGTCCCGGAGAGGAAGCCGGCGGCGAAGGCGTCGCCGGCCCCGACGGAGGCGACGACGTCGACGGCGAGGGCGGGGACACAGACGACGGTGTCGTCGCGGGAGGCGCCGGAGGCGGTACGGGCGTACGCGGTGGCGCCCGCGGCCCCCTGCTTGACGACGAGGATCTCCGGTTCGGGCAGCGCGGCCCGGATGGCGTCGGCGCCGCGCAGCCCCCAGGCCGCCTCCGCCTCGTCCTCGCCGACGAAGACGAGGTCGCAGCCGCGCGCGAGGTCGAGCAGGACGGCGGGGCCTTCGGCGGCGCCGTGCCACAGGCCGACGCGGTAGTTGACGTCGAAGGAGACGAGGGGGCGGCCGGGGGCGCGGGCGGTGAGGGTGCGGAGCAGGGCGCGGCAGCCGTCGGAGAGGGCGGCGGTGATGCCGGTGAGGTGCAGGATGCGGCCGGACCACGCCTGTTCGCGCGCGATGAGGTCGGGGGACATGGCCGAGGCGGCGGAGCCGGCGCGGTAGTAGACGACTTCGGAGACCGGTTCGGCGGCCTCCGGGGCGGCCGGGCCGGATGCGGCCGGGTCGGATGCAGTCGAGTCCGATGCGGTCGAGTCGGCTGCGGCCGAGTCGGCTGCGGCCGAGTCGGACGTCATCGGGTCAGCTGCGGACAGGTCGATTGCGGCCGGGTCGGCCGATACGGCCCGCTCCCCGGCCGTGCGGAAGTAGATTCCGGTGGGGCGGTGCGGGTCGTGTTGAACGGAGGCGGTGTCGACGCCCGTGGCGGCGATGGCGGTGACGAGGTGTTCGCCGAAGCCGTCGGCGCCCACGCGGCTGATCCAGCGGGCGGTGTGGCCGGTGCGGGCGAGGGAGCAGGCGACGTTGGACTCGGCGCCGCCGATGCCGCGGTCGAAGGAGGGCACGTCCGCGAGGGGGCCCGGTATCGCGGGACGGAAGGTGACCATGGATTCGCCGAGGCATACGACGTCGGCGTCCGGACTGCTCGGGGCTGCGGTCACGGTCTGTCTCGCTCCTCGGGTCCTGTGGCGTCGGAGGCCGGGCGGGCCGGCGGGCCGGGGTCGGGTGCGCGGTACGCGTCGTCGGCGTGCTGCGCACCGTTGACCTCGTGCTTGCCGGGATGTTAGACAGCAGTAAGCGTTATACGCAATGGCTGTTGCACACCATGCAACATGACTTTCCACGGGAGGCTCCATGGCCGCCGGCAACGCCGTCGCTCGCCTGGCCCAGGACCGCGTCGACCACCGCTTCAAGGCCCTGCCGCCGGACGCCGAGGGCAGCACCGTCGAGGCCCTCGCCGCCGAGCGACGCTCGCTGTTCGACGGCGGGTTCACCACCCCGGTGCTGGCCCTCTCCACCGAGGCCGTGGAGCACAACCTCACCCTGATGGAGCGCTACTCCGAGCGGCACGGCCTGGTCTTCGCCCCGCACGGCAAGACCTCCATGGCCCCCCAGCTCTTCGAGCGCCAGCTCGCGCACGGCGCGTGGGGCATCACCGTCGCCGTGCCCGCCCAGATCCGCGTCTGCCGCGCCTTCGGCATGCGGCGGATCTTCCTCGCCAACGAGCTGGTGGACGCCGCCGCGCTGCGCTGGCTCGCCGCCGAGCTCGACGCCGACCCGGACTTCCAGCTCGTGTGCTACGTCGACTCGACGCGCGGCGTCGAGCTGATGGACCAGGCGCTGACCGAGGCCGGGGCCGCCCGCCGCCTCGACGTCGTCGTCGAGCTGGGCGCGGGCGACGGCGCGCGCACCGGAGTCCGTACGGAGGCCGAGTGCGCCGCCGTCGCCGACGCGGTCGCCGCCACCGCCACCCTGCGCCTGGTCGGCGTCGCGGGTTACGAGGGCGAGGTCCCCGCCGCGGACGGCGAGACCGTACGGGCGTGGCTGCGCCGCCTCACCGCGCTGGCCGTCGAGTTCGACAAGGCGGGCCGCTTCGCCGGCCTGGACGAGATCGTGGTGAGCGCGGGCGGCAGCGCGTGGTTCGACGCGGTCGCCGACGTCTTCGCCGAGCTGCCGGAGCTGTCGGCGCCCGCGCTCAAGGTGCTGCGCTCGGGCGCGTACGTCTCCCACGACGACGGCCGCTACCGCACCGTCACGCCCTTCAACCGGGTCCCCGAGGAAGGCGCGCTGCACGCCGCGTTCCGGCTGTGGACGCAGGTCCTCTCGCGACCCGAGCCCGGCCAGGCGTTCGTCAACGCGGGCAAGCGGGACGCCGCGTACGACCTCGACCTGCCCGAGCCGCAGGTCGTACGGTCCGCGCGGGACGGCTCGCAGCGGCCCGCGACCGGCATCGAGGTCACCGCCCTCTCCGACCAGCACGGCTGGCTGCGCGTGGCGGACGGCGTGGAGCTGGAGGTGGGCGACTGGATCGGCATGGGCCTGTCGCACCCCTGCACGTCCTTCGACAAGTGGCAGATGATTCCGCTGGTCGAGGCGGACGGCACGGTCGTCGACTACGTCCGCACCTTCTTCTGACAGGTCCGCACCTTCTTCTGAGAGGAACGGCCATGGACTTGGTCATCCGCGACGTCCGGGTCGTCGACGGCTCCGGCGGCGCCTCCTACCGGGCCGACGTGGCCGTGGACGGCGGCCGGATCGCCGCCGTCGTGCCCGAGGGCGGGGGCGACCGGCCCACCGCCCGCCGCGTCCTGGACGCGGGCGGCCTGGCGCTGTCCCCCGGCTTCATCGACATGCACGCGCACAGCGACCTCGCGCTGCTGCGCGACCCGCGGCACGAGGCGAAGGCCGCGCAGGGCATCACCCTCGAAGTGATCGGGCAGGACGGGCTGTCGTACGCGCCGGTGGACGACCGCACCCTCGCCGAGGTGCGCGCGCAGATCACGGGGTGGAACGGCGACGGCTCCGACATCGACTTCTCCTGGCGGAGCGTCGGCGAGTACCTGGACCGGCTCGACCACGGCTTCGGCGGCGACGGCATCGCCGTCAACGCCGCGTATCTGATCCCGCAGGGCACGGTGCGGATGCTCGCGGTCGGCTGGGACGACCGGCCGGCCGCGCCCGCCGAGACGGAGCGGATGAAGGAGCTGGTCGCCGAGGGCATGGCGCAGGGCGCGGTCGGGATGTCGTCCGGGCTGACGTACACGCCGGGCATGTACGCCTCGGACGCCGAGCTGACCGAGCTGTGCCGGGTGGTGGGCGAGCACGGCGGCTACTACTGCCCGCACCACCGCTCGTACGGGGCCGGGGCGCTCCAGGCGTACGAGGAGATGGTGGCCCTCACCCGCGAGGCCCGCTGCCCCCTGCACCTGGCCCACGCCACCATGAACTTCGGCGTGAACGAGGGGCGCGCCCCCGAGCTGCTGGCGCTGCTGGACGCGGCGCTGGCGGACGGCGCCGACATCTCGCTCGACACCTATCCGTACACCCCCGGCTGCACCACGCTCGTCGCGATGCTTCCGAGCTGGGCGAGCGAGGGCGGCCCGGAGGCGATTCTGGGGCGGCTGCGGGACCAGGCGGCGGCCGAGCGGATCCGGCTCGCCATGGAGGTCGAGGGCGCGGACGGCTGCCACGGCGTGCCGATCGAGTGGGACACCATCGAGATCTCCGGGGTCTCCGATCCGGCGCTGGGGCGGTTCGTCGGGAAGACCGTGGCGCGCAGCGCCGCCGAGAACGGCGAGCAGCCGTGGGAGACCGCGCGGCGGCTGCTGATCGAGGACCGGCTCGGGTCGACGATCCTCCAGCACGTGGGCCACGAGGAGAACGTCCGGCAGATCATGCGGCACCGGGTGCACACCGGCGGCAGCGACGGCATCCTCCAGGGCGACAAGCCGCACCCGCGCGCGTACGGGACCTTCCCGCAGTACCTGGGCCGGTACGTGCGCGAGCTGGGCGTGCTCTCTCTGGAGGAGTGCGTGGCGCATCTCACGTCGCGTCCGGCGGCCCGGCTGAAGCTGGCCGACCGGGGGTTGGTACGGACCGGGTACCGCGCCGACGTTGTTCTCTTCGATCCCGCCGAGGTCGCCGCCGGCTCTACTTTCGAAGCCCCGAAGACCCTTCCGACCGGTATTCCGTATGTGTTGATCGATGGGCGCTTTGTGATGGAAGACGGGCGCCGTACGGACGTTCTGGCGGGCCGTACGGTCCGGGGGACGCCGGCCGCCTGAGGACGCCCCGCGGGCGCCGCCCCCCGTGATCCCGCTCACCGGGATAACCGGGGGCGGCCCCCTGACCCCGGCCGTATGGTGGCCGTCATGCAGGTGATCCAGTCAACGAAACTCGCCAATGTCTGCTACGAGATCCGTGGTCCGGTCCTTGAGGAGGCAATGCGGCTGGAGGCAGCAGGTCACCGCATCCTCAAGCTCAACACCGGCAACCCGGCGGTCTTCGGCTTCGAGTGCCCGCCCGAGATCCTTGAGGACATGCTCCGCTCGCTCGGCGACGCGCACGGCTACGGGGACGCGAAGGGGCTGCTGTCCGCGCGCCGCGCGGTGATGCAGCACTACCAGACCAAGGGCATCGAGCTGTCCGTCGACGACATCTACCTCGGCAACGGCGTCTCCGAGCTGATCCAGATGTCGATGCAGGCGCTGCTGGACGACGGCGACGAGGTGCTGGTGCCCGCGCCCGACTACCCGCTGTGGACGGCGTCGGTCTCGCTGGCGGGCGGGACGGCCGTGCACTACCGCTGCGACGAGCAGGCGGACTGGATGCCGGACCTCGCGGACATCGAGCGCAAGGTCACCGACCGCACCAAGGCCATCGTCGTCATCAACCCGAACAACCCGACGGGCGCGGTCTACGACGACGAGCTGCTGCGCGGCATCACCGAGATCGCCCGCCGCCACAACCTGATCGTCTGCTCCGACGAGATCTACGACCGGATCGTCTACGACGGCGTCACGCACACCCCGACCGCCGCCATCGCCCCGGACCTGCTGACCCTCACCTTCAACGGGCTGTCGAAGAACTACCGGGTCGCCGGGTACCGCGCGGGCTGGATGGCCGTCTGCGGACCGAAGGCGCATGCGTCCAGCTATATCGAGGGCCTGACGATCCTGGCCAATATGCGGCTGTGCGCCAATATGCCCGTACAGCACGCGGTGGCGACCGCGCTGAACGGCCGGCAGTCGATCAACGAGCTGGTACAGCCGGGCGGGCGGCTGCTGGAGCAGCGCGACACCGCGTACGAGCTGCTGACCCAAATCCCCGGCGTGACGTGCGTGAAGCCGAAGGGCGCGCTGTACGCGTTCCCCCGGCTCGACCCCGCCGTCTACAAGATCAAGGACGACCGGCAGATGGTCCTGGACCTGCTGCGGGCCGAGAAGATCATGATCGTGCACGGCACCGGGTTCAACTGGCCGGAGCCGGACCACTTCCGGCTGGTGACGCTGCCCGCCAAGGAGGACCTGGCGGACGCGGTGACGCGGATCGGCGAGTTCCTGGACGGCTACGGGCAGCACTGACCCGTACCGACAACATCCACTCGTGTAAGTGGGACAACTTTAGACTGCGTCTAAGTTAGGATGGTCTCCTGAACCTTGCGAGGAGGCCATCCCATGTACGAACCGATCCGCACCAAGTCGGTCCACTCCATGGCCGAGCCCGCCGACGCACGCGGCCGCGGCCCCAGCCGCTCCCGCGAGGAGGAGCTGGACATCCGGCTCGCGGGACACCTCACCGCCCTGCTGACCGTGACCGACGAACTGCGGGCGGAGTCGGACGGGCCCGCGGCCGCCGAACTGGACGACGCGGCCCGCCGCATCGCCGGCGCCGCGGCCCGGCTGCGCGGCGGCCGCGCCCCGCTGCGGGCCGCCCCGACGACGGGCGGCACGCCCGGCCCCGCGGCCCGTACGGCGGCGCTGCACCAGCGGGCGCACATGCTCGCCGGACAGGCGCTGGTCGTCGCCACCTCCCGCGCCGACGAGGCGGGGACGGCGCTGGCCGCCGAGCGGCTGGCCGTGCACGCCGAGGCGCTCGGCCTCACCGAAGCGGCCTGAGACCGAAGCGGCCTGAGGACGCTCCTCGAAGGGGAGCGTTGAAAACAGCGATTGAAAAAGCGTTTGAAAAACGGAGTCGTCTTAAGACGCTCGCGGAAAACAACCCACAGGACCACAACCCACAGGACCACTGCCGCACCACCCGGCCGGGCCGGGACCGCGTCCCCCGCGCGGTCCCGGCCCGGCCCCTTCGTCCCTTCGCCCCTGCGGGCCCGCTCAGCCCAGGCGGCGCACCAGCGCCCGGTACTCGTCCCACAGCTCCTTGGGCGTGTGGTCGCCGAAGGTGTTGAGGTGCTCGGGGATGAGCGCGGCCTCCTCGCGCCAGACGTCCTTGTCGACGCTGAGCAGGAAGTCCAGCTCGTCGGCGCCGAGGTCGAGGCCGTCGGTGTCGAGCGCGTCCGGCGTCGGGAGCACGCCGATCGGGGTCTCGACGCCCTCGGCCCTGCCCTCCAGGCGCTCCACGATCCACTTCAGGACGCGGCCGTTCTCGCCGAAGCCGGGCCAGACGAACTTGCCCGCCTCGTTCTTGCGGAACCAGTTCACGTAGTAGATCTTCGGGAGCTTCGACGCGTCCGGCTTGTCGGCGCCGACCTTGAGCCAGTGGCCCATGTAGTCGCCCATGTTGTAGCCGCAGAACGGCAGCATCGCGAACGGGTCCCGGCGCAGCTCGCCGACCTTGCCCTCGGCCGCGGCGGTCTTCTCGCTCGCCACGTTGGCGCCGAGGAAGACGCCGTGCTGCCAGTCGAAGGACTCGGTGACCAGCGGCACGGCCGAGGCGCGGCGGCCGCCGAAGAGGATCGCCGAGATCGGCACGCCCTTGGGGTCCTCCCACTCGGGCGCGATGATCGGGCACTGGCCGGCCGGGACGGTGAACCGGGCGTTGGGGTGCGCCGCCGGGGTCCCCGACTCGGGCGTCCAGTCGTTGCCCTTCCAGTCGGTGAGGTGCGCGGGCTGCTCCTCGGTCATGCCCTCCCACCACACGTCGCCGTCGTCGGTGAGCGCGACGTTGGTGAAGACGGAGTTGCCCCACATGGTCTTCATGGCGTTGGCGTTGGTGTGCTCGCCGGTGCCGGGCGCGACGCCGAAGAACCCGGCCTCCGGGTTGATCGCGTAGAGCCGGCCGTCCTCGCCGAACCGCATCCAGGCGATGTCGTCGCCGATGGTCTCCACGGTCCAGCCGGAGATCGTCGGCTCCAGCATGGCGAGGTTGGTCTTGCCGCAGGCGCTCGGGAACGCGGCCGCGACGTACTTCGGCTCGCCCTGCGGCGGCGTCAGCTTGAGGATCAGCATGTGCTCGGCGAGCCAGCCCTCGTCGCGCGCCATGACGGAGGCGATGCGCAGCGCGTAGCACTTCTTGCCGAGCAGGGCGTTGCCGCCGTAGCCGGAGCCGTACGACCAGATCTCGCGGGCCTCGGGGAAGTGCGAGATGTACTTGGTGGAGTTGCAGGGCCACGGGACGTCGGCCTCGCCCTCGGCGAGCGGGGCGCCCAGGGTGTGGACGGCCTTCACGAAGAAGCCGTCGTCGCCCAGCTCGTCCAGGACCGCCTGGCCCATCCGGGTCATGGTGCGCATGGAGACGGCCACGTACGCGGAGTCGGTGATCTCCACGCCGAGCGCCGAGAGCGGCGAGCCGAGCGGGCCCATGCAGAACGGGACGACGTACATGGTCCGGCCGCGCATCGCCCCGCGGAAGATGCCCCGCTCCCCCGTGAAGATGTCCCGCATCTCCGCGGGAGCCTTCCAGTGGTTGGTGGGCCCCGCGTCCTCCTCCTTCTCGGAGCAGATGAACGTACGGTCCTCGACGCGGGCGACGTCCGAGGGGTCGGATGCGGCGTAGTACGAGTTCGGGCGCTTGATCGGGTCGAGCTTCTGGAACGTGCCCCTCGCGACGAGCTCCTCGCACAGGCGCTCGTACTCGGCCTCGGAGCCGTCGCACCAGACGATCCGGTCCGGCTCGGTGAGGTCGGCGATCTCATGGACCCAGGAGAGGAGCTCCTGGTGGTTGGTGGGGGTGCTGGGAGCCGCATTGCTGCGCGCCACGATCGCTCCGTCCCGCCGGAACCGCGCTGCTCCGGCGTCAGAAGTTGAGGGTTGAGCAGACCCTTGCCGCACACATGCCCGCAAGATGTCCGCATTTGACGTTAGTTGCCCCATGGGGGCCGCGACCCGGACGCTTCGTGACCGCTCATCCGGTGCCGACCGCACTCATTTGATCATCCGACCAGGGGTGCCGTCTGTCCAGGGGGCGCACTCGTGACCATCGCCACGCAGAACTGACCCGTAACCTACGGTGCCGTAGCTAGCATTGGCCGCATGACCTCCGCCCCTCCCGACGCCGCCGCCGTCCCCTTTCCGGGAGAACCAGCGACCCCGCCGTCCACCGTGAAGCCGAGGCTGCGCGGCTGGCTGCACGCCGGCATGTTCCCGGCCGTGCTCTTCGCCGGGGTCGCGCTGACCGCGCTGGCCGACAGCACGCGCGGCCGCGTCGCGTGCGCGATCTTCACGCTCACCGCCTGCCTGCTGTTCGGCGTGAGCGCCCTCTACCACCGCGGCAACTGGAGCCCGCGCACCGACGCGGTGCTCCGCCGACTGGACCACGCCAACATCTTCCTGATCATCGCGGGCACCTATACGCCGCTGACCATGCTGCTGGTCCCCGGCACCCGCGGGCAGGCGCTGCTCTGGGCCGTCTGGGGGGCGGCGCTGGCGGGCATCGCCTTCCGCGTCTTCTGGATCGGCGCACCGCGCTGGCTCTACACCCCCTGCTACATCGCGATGGGCTGGGCCGCCGTCTTCTTCCTGCCGGACTTCCTCCAGGCGGGCGGGATCGCGGTGCTCGTCTGCGTGATCGTCGGCGGGGTGCTCTACAGCGCGGGCGGGGTGATCTACGGGATCAAGCGCCCGAACCCGTCGCCGCGCTGGTTCGGCTTCCACGAGGTCTTTCACTCGCTGACGCTGGCCGCGTTCGTCGTGCACTACGTCGGCATCTCGCTGGTGGCCTATACCCACGCGTAGCACCCATTCCCCAGCCCTCCCCTGTGGCCGCGCCCCGATCCGGGTCGCGGCCACTCGCCTGTCCGGGGCCGCCTCCAGGCCGCACCCCCCTCATCGAAAATGACAGACAATCCAAATTGACAGCACTAATCTTTTGAGAGTTACTGGCACTTGAAGCCGACTGTCAAAGACCTCTGGAGGGCTCCCATGGGCGCGCCGACGCAAGACCGCCCCGACCCCCGGCGCTGGTGGGCGCTGGGCGCCATCGTCGCCTGCATGCTCGTACTCGGCTTCGACGGCACGATCCTCAACGTCGCGCTGCCGACCATGGCCTCGCAGCTCGGCGCCAGCACCGGCGAGCAGCAGTGGATCGCCGACTCCTACCTCGTCGTCCTCGCCGCCCTGATGCTCCCGGCCGGGCTCCTCGGCGACCGCTTCGGCCGCCGCCGGATGCTCATCACCGGCCTCGCGATATTCCTCGCCGGCTCCCTGCTGGGCACCGGCGTCGACGCACCGGGCCTGGTCATCGCCGCCCGTACGGTCATGGGGGCCGGCGCCGCGCTGATCATGCCGCTCGCCATGTCCGTACTGCCCTCGCTGTTCGGACCCGACGAGCGCGGCAAGGCCGTCGGCGCGATGTCCGCCGCCTCGGCGCTCGGCATGCCGCTCGGCCCGATCATCGGCGGCTGGCTGCTCGACCACTTCTGGTGGGGCTCGGTCTTCCTGATCAACGTGCCGCTGGTCGCCATCGGCATCGCCGCCTGCGTCTTCCTGCTCCCCGAGACCAAGGACCCCGCCTCCCCCAAGGTCGACACGGTCTCCAGCGCCCTCACCGCCCTCGGCCTGGGCCTGCTCGTCTTCGGCGTCATCGAGGGCCCGCAGCGCGGCTGGGGCTCCGCCGTCGTCCTCGGCGCGTTCGCGGCGGCCGTGGTGCTGCTGGCCGCGCTCGTCCTGCGCGAGCGGCGCTCCGCCCGGCCGATGCTCGATCTGACGCTGCTGGGCGACCGCGGCTTCCGGTGGAACGTCATCGCCGCGACCCTGGTGACGTTCACCCTGATGGGCCTGCTCTTCGTGCTGCCGCAGTACCTCCAGGTAATCCAGGGCAACGACGCCTTCGGCACCGGGCTGCGGATGATGCCGATGATGGCCGGGCTGCTCGTCGCCTCGCGCGGCGCCCCGCCGCTGGTCGCGCGGTTCGGACCGCGGACCGTCATCTCCGGCGGGCTGTTCGTCCTCGCCTTCGCCGCGCTGCTCGCCTGCGACACCCACCTGGGCGACGGTTACGGCACGGTCGTGGTCTGGCTGCTCATCACCGGTTTCGGGTTCGGCTTCGCCCTCATCCCCGCCATGAGCAACGCCCTCGGCGCGCTCCCCCGCGACCGCGCGGGCAGCGGCTCCGGGCTGCTGATGACGCTGCGCCAGGTCGGCGGGGCCATCGGCGTCGCGGTCCTCGGCAGCCTGCTCGCCGCCGCGTACCGCTCCCACCTCGACACCGGCGGGCTGCCGCACGACGCCGCCCGCGCCGCGGGCGAATCGGTAGTCGGCGGCCACGTCGTCGCCGCCAGGCTCGGCGACGCGGCGCTGCGCCACTCGGCGGACGCGTCGTTCGTCGACGGCATGAACCTGGCGCTGCTGGTCACCGGCATCGCCGCGCTGGCCGCCGCCCTGCTCGTCGCGGCGTTCCTGCCCAATGCGCGGCGAACAGGGCGCACGACGGCGACCACGGTTGCTCCGATGGAGTCAACGGCCCCGACAGCCCCGACCGGCACTGCCGCCCCGAAGGCCCCGGTCGGCACTGCTGACACGACGGTCCCGACCAACACTGCTGACACGACAACCTTGTCGCTCCCGGCCGGCACTGCCGTCCCGAAGACCCCGACCGGCGCCACCGCAACAACCGTCACCAGCGAAGACATGGCCCCCGCCCCCGTCGATGCCGGACAATGAGCCCCATGGCCGCCGCACCCACGACACCCGAGGCGCGACCCGAGCCCAAGCTCGGGCTGCGCGAGCGGAAGAAGATCCAGACCCGTCAGGCGATCCGCCGGGCCGCCTACCGGCTCTTCAAGGAGCAGGGCTACGACGCGACGCCCGTCGACCAGATCGCCGCCGCCGCCGACATCTCCCCCAGCACCGTCTTCCGCTACTTCCCCACCAAGGAAGACATCGTCCTCACCGACGAGTACGACGCCCTGATGGAGGCGGCGCTACGGGCCCGGCCGCCGGGCGAGGCCCCGCTGGAGTCCATCCGGCAGAGCATCCTGACCCCGCTGCGCCAGGTCTTCGAGGGCGAGTGGGAGGAGATGATCGAGCGCACCAGGCTCCTCCAGGAGGTGCCTGCCCTCCGGGCCCGCTCCAACGAGAGCATGGCCGAGTCCGGGCGGGTGCTGGCCGGCGTGCTCTGCGAGCGCACCGGCCGGCCCGCCGGCGATATCGAGGTGGAGGTCCTGGTGGGGGCGGTGTTCGGCGCCTTCGAGGCGGCGCTGATGCACTGGGCCCGCAACGGCCATCAGGAGGATCTGATCACCCTCATGGAGCAGGCGCTCGACGTGCTCGGCCGCGGGCTCACTCTCTGAGCGCCCCCGCGTACGGGGTTGCCCGCCCCGGCTCCCGCGGCCCCTCCCCCACCTGGTCCGCGAGCCGCCGGCGCAGCTCCGTCAGCCGCTCGATACGGGCGTCCAGGTCGGCCAGCCGGCGTCTGATCACCTCCTCCACGGCGGGACAGGGGCCGGCGCCGGCCGCGGCGAAGAACCGCTGCCCGGCGCCGTCTCCGGCGGGCGCCCGGTCCAGTCCCTCGGCGGGCGCCCGGTCCAGGCCCTCGGCGGGCACCCGGTCCAGTTCCTCAGCGAAGGACCGCACGTCCCCCACGGTCAGCCCGGCCTCCAGCAGCCCCCGTACGGTCCGTAGCCGCCGCACGTCGTCCGGCCCGTACAGCCGGTGGCCCGACGGTGTCCGCCGCGCCGCGAGCAGCCCCTGCTGCTCGTAGTAGCGCACAGCTCGCGGTGTGAGCCCCGCGGCGGCCGCCGCGTCGCCGATCCGCATCCGGTCCTCCCCGCCGAGGACTACATCTCCACCAGCACCGCGCCGATGTGACGTCCCTCGGTCAACTCCCTCAACGCGCGAGGGGCCGACTCGATGCCCGAGAGCCGCGCGTGCGGGAAGGTCAGCGTGCCGTCGCGCAGCCCGCGGCCGAAGGCGCGGTGCCACTCGGGGATCACGTCGAGGTTGTCGTAGAGCGCCCCTCCGCGCAGCGTGATGCCGTTCGCGACGAGAGCGAGCGTGTCGAACGTGGCCAGCGCGCCCTCCCCCAACTGGCCGGAGAGCGCGCCGATCAGGGCGATGCGGGCGCCCCGGTTGGCGACCTTCACGGCCTCCTGGAGCTGCTCGCCGCCGACGTTGTCGAAGACCGCGTCGATGCCGTCGGGGGCCGCCGCGCGCAGTTGCTCCTCGATGGGTCCGGCGCCGCGGAGGACGACCGCGTCGTAACCCAGTTCCTTGGTCAGTACGTCCGCCTTGGCCTGCGAACTCGTCGATCCGATGACCCGCGCGGCGCCGCGCAGCCGGGCGATCTGCCCGGCGAGCGTGCCGACCCCGCCGGCCGCGCCGGACACGAACACCGTGTCGCCGGAACGGACTTCGGCGGTGCGCACGATGCCCATGTAGGCGGTGGGGCCCTGGGAGAGGTACGCGCCGGGGTCGGGCAGCAGGTCCGGATCAACGCGCTGCGCCTCGCCCTCGGATACGACCGCGTACTCGCGCCAGCCCGCGGACTGCGTCGTGACGAGGTCGCCGGGCGCGAACCCGGTGCCGGACCCGGCGACGGCCACCTCGGCGACGGACGGCCCCGTCAGCGCCTCCCCCAGCTTGAAGTGCGGCATCGGGACGGGGCTCTCCGCGGCCATCAGCGTCCGCATCACGGCGGCCACGGCCATGGTCTTGTTGCGTACGAGCAGCTCACCGGGGCCGGGCCGGGGAACCGGAACCTCGGCTATCTCGAAATGCCCGTCGGTCAGCCGCCCTTCGACGTGTGCGGCGAGGCGGACCTCGCGGTGGGTTGCGGGAATGGACGCGGTGGTCATGTGCGGACTCCTCGCGGGACGGATGGATTCGCCATGACGCTAGATCTTGACGCGCACGTCAAGTTCAAGTGAATTGGCGAACCGGGTTCCCGAGGGCGCAGGCCTGGCACTCACTAGCTGCCTACCTGCGCGCCCCCATCCCCATCCCTGTCCCCGTCTCCGTCCCCGGGGGTCCGCAGCAGCCCGGCCAGCACCTGCGGATCGGCGGTGGGCGCGTCGCAGGCGAAGTGCCGGCAGACGTACGCGGCCGGCCGGCCGTCGAGCAGCGGCCGGTCGGCGAGCAGCGGCACCTCGGGGGCGTCCGGCTCGCCGAGGGCGACGACCGCGCCGGGGGCGGTGGACAGCAGGGCGGTGCGGTGCAGGCGCCGGGTGGCCGGGTCGTCGTACGGGCCGACGACGGCGATTTCGCGGGGCCCGTCCAGGAGCGCTTCGGCGGCGGCGAGGCCCCAGCCGATGAACCGGGGCGCGCGCGGGCCGAGCGCCTTGACGACGCCCAGCGCCCGTTCGGCCGCCTGGCGGTGCGGGGCGCTGCCGGTCACGGCGGCGTACGACAGGAGCGCCCCGGCGGCGGCGGTCCATCCGGAGGGCGCCGCGTTGTCGGTGGGGTCCTGGGGCCGTCGGATCAGGGCCTCGGCGTCGGCGGCGGTGTCGTAGAGGGCGCCGTCCTCGGCGGTGAACTGGATGAGGACGGTGTCCAGGAGGAGCCCCGCGAAGTCGGTCCACACGCCTTCGCCGGTGACCGCGGCGAGGGCGAGGAAGCCCTCGGCGACGTCGGCGTAGTCCTCCAGGACTCCGGCGTGGGAGCCGGCGACGCCGTCCAGGGAGGTGCGGAAGAGCCGCGCGTGCCAGTCCATGTGGGTGCGTACGAGCAGGTCGGCGGCGTCGGTGGCGGCCTGGACGAGGTCCGGGCGGTCGAAGTACGCGCCGGTCTCGGCGAGGGCGGCGACGGCCAGCCCGTTCCAGGCGGCGACGATCTTGTCGTCGCGCCCGGGGCGTGGCCGCTCCTCGCGCGCCGCGAGCAGCCTCTCCCGTACGGACGTGAGCCGCCCGGCGTCGAGGAGCCGCTCGGTGTCGGGGAGCTGGAGCACGGACGCGCCTTCTTCGAAGGTGCCTTCCTCCGTCACCCCGAAGTACTCGGCGGCGAGCCGCCCGTCGTCGTCCCCGAGGACCTCGCGCAACTGCTCCGGCGTCCACACGTAGTACGCGCCCTCGACGTGCCGGCCGCTCCCGTCATCACTGTCGGCGTCCAGCGCGGAAGCGAACCCGCCCTGCTCCGTACGCAGCTCCCGCACCAGGAAATCCGCGGTCTCCAGGGCGACCCGCCGAGCGAGATCCGACCCGGTGGCCCGCCACAGATGGGCGTACACGCGGCACAGCAGCGCGTTGTCGTACAGCATCTTCTCGAAGTGCGGAACCACCCACTCCGAATCCACCGAATACCGCGCGAACCCACCCCCGAGCTGGTCGTAGATCCCCCCGCGAGCCATCGCCTCACAGGTCGCCCCGGCCATCTGCACAGCGGCCACGGACCCCGTCCGCGCATGATGCCGCAGCAGAAACTCAAGAACCATGGACGGCGGAAACTTAGGCGCCCCGCCGAACCCGCCCCGCACGGAATCGAACTCCCGGGTGAGCCCCATGAGGGCAGCGTGCAGATCCTCGGCAACGGGCGGCTGCGCCCCGCCGACGGCCAGCGTGCGCTGAGCGAGGTCCCGCACAATCCGCCCGGCGACCTCCCCCACCTCATCCCGCCGCTCCGCCCAGGCGACCCGCACCCCTTCCAGCACCTGCCGGAACGACGGCATCCCATGCCGCGCCTCGGGCGGGAAGTACGTCCCGAAGTAGAACGGCTCCGCCTCCCCGGTCAAAAACACGGTCATGGGCCACCCGCCCTGCCCCGTGGCCGCCTGCACCGCCTCCATATAGACCGCGTCGATATCGGGCCGCTCCTCACGATCGACCTTGACGGAGACGAAGTGCTCATTGAGAAACGCCGCGGTGACCTCATCCTCGAACGACTCATGAGCCATCACATGACACCAGTGGCAGGCTGAGTAGCCGACTGATAGCAGTACGGGCACATCGCGCCGTCGGGCTTCCTCGAAAGCCTCCGGCGTCCAGGGCCACCAGTCCACCGGATTGTCAGCGTGCTGAAGCAGATAAGGCGAGGTCACACCAGCCAACCGGTTCATACGATCCAGCCTCTCACGCCGCCGCAGTTCTGTTCAGACTCGGCGCCCTGGCTGGGGGGGCAAGTACGCTGGACCGAGCAGCACCGGACCTGACGGACATCCTCGAGGAGGTACGCCATGAGCGCCGAGATGGTCGCACCCGCGTGGATGCACGCGCAGATCAGCGCGGAGCAGTACGACTCCTGGTCCGAGGAGCAGTGCGCCGGCATCGAGATCGTGGACGGGATGGTCGTAGTGAGCCCGAGCGCCTCCAAACGGCACAACCGGCTGGCCCGGATCCTGGCCAATGCCTTGGACGTCGCCGCGGGCCCGGACTGGAACGCCGACACGGACTTCGACGTCCGACTGCAGGACGTTCCACTCACCAACCGTCGCCCGGACGTCATCGTCTACCGGTCGGAGACCATCGACCTCACGCCCACACGCCCGGAACACGTCCTCCTGGTCGTCGAAGTCGTGTCGCCCGGCTCGGAGACCACCGACCGGATCGTGAAGGTGGACCAGTACGCCAAGGCCGGCATCCCCTTCTACTGGCGGGTCGAACAGGCCGCTACCGGCGTCCCGATCATCTACACCTACGTTCTCGACCCCGCCACCAAGGCCTACAGGGACGGCGAGATGTTCACCGGCACGATCAAAACTGCGGCGCCCTTCGCCGTGACCGTGGACCTTGGAACCATCTGACAAGCGCTGGAGAAATATCTCTTCATGACTGAAGCCTTCTTGGCCCCGGGCCCCGCCTGAGGGCTGAGAAACTCGCGCGGCGGTCGGCGCCGGCGGACCTGTGGTGGCACCCGTGCAGGTAATACGTAAACACCAAGGGCCCCCTCCGACCCGATGGATCTCCGGGGCCCTGCGGGGCGCTCACGCTATATCGCGGCAACGGGCAGGGGTGGGCTCGCGGGCGGTGAACTGGGCAGCCTCCCCATAAAGCGCCCAAAAAGCTTCACCCTCAAGACGATGCGCCTCTGTCGGCGGCTCCTTCCGTGTGTCCTTCCGTGTGCCGGCTGACGTCCTTCGCCATTGCGCCCAGGTGCCCCAGCGCCCCGGGAGCAAGTGTTGGGAGCAGAGGGATCGTGTAAGTCCACCCTTCGGACCTCAACAGCCCCAGCGTGATGTGTCGAGCCGTCGGCTCGTCGGGGAGGCTGCCACCGCCAGAGGCCCGAGCGAGCGCCAGACAGGTCCGGAGCGCCCGGTCGTCGGCGCCGCTGTCCGTGGCCAAGGCCACCCGGACACCGGCCAAATGCGTGGCGGCGAAACGGAACGCCGTCATTCGGTCGTCCGGCGTCCTCGCCGCGTCGGCATGCCGCCACACGGAAACGGGGTCGCCATCCACAGCGGCCAGCAAGGCCAGTTCCGCGGAGGGCTCCTCCCCCGGCTGGAGGGCGCGCCGCCATCTGTCGATCGAGCTGGCGACGACGTAGGCGTCTTCGTCGGGAAGGCAGCCGAGCCGGGCCAGCAGGGCGAGAACGGCCATCGAGCGCGTCGGCCACGACATGGCGGGGGCCGCCGCGTGCAGCGCGGCGCGGTGGAGAGCGTCGCTCAGTCGCGGGTCGGGGTGGCGGACGTCCGGGAAGGCGAGAAGCAGCGCCGCCAGTTCGGGGAGAGGGGCGAGTGGGCTGCCCTGGCCCCCGGCCTCGATCCGCCGCACCAGGGCCTCCACCAGGGGCCCGGCGACGCGTGCCGCCCCCTCGGGACAGTGCCGTACGAGCCCGGCGGCGACGGCCGTCAGCGCCTGCCGCCTCTGCGCGGCACTACCCCCTGTGGCCATCGCTGAGGCCGCGGGCTCGTCCCCGGTGTGGGCGAGCGCCTGGGCCACGGCGTTCGCCAGTTCGGGGGCAGCACCGTCGGGCAGCGCGCATGCCGCCGCTTGGGCGTAACGGGTGCCCGAGTCGCCGTAACCGGCAAGGGAGCACCCGAGGGAGAGGGCCGCCAGGTGCCGCGCGCGGTCACGTGTGTCGGGCAGGTTCTGCGCGAGCGCTTCGGCCTCGTCCGACTCGCCTGCCGCGCCCATGGCCTGGCACAGATCCACCGTCCAGTCACCTGTGGTGGGTGGGGTGTTCGCGGGCTTCGAGAGCTGGGTGGCAGGACGGTTCCGTAGGGCGGCCTCCAGTAGTTCTCGGCTACGCAGGAGGTTGCCCGCGCCCAACTGGTCATCCGCCTCTAGGGGTAGGGGATCGGCGGACGGGCTGGAGCTGGGGGAAGGCAGGCCAGCCGACCTCCTGTGGGGGGCTGGACGCCGGGGTGTCGGTTTGTGCCTGGTTGGGACCGCGCTCCGCGCGACTTCTGGCTCCGCCTGCGCTGCCTGGGCCTTTACGCGCCGCGTGCGCGCCTCCCTAAGAGAGTCGCGCTCCTCTTCCTTCTCGGCCTTGCGCTTCTCTTCCCACTCCTTACGCTCCTTGTCCCATGCCTCGCGCTCGGCATCCTTACCCCTGCGCTCCGCCCTCCTCTTCTCGTCTGCAACAGCCGCAGCCTTGCTCTCCAGCCGCTCCCTTTCGTCCTCGGCTGCCTCGACGGTCCACTGCGCCCGTTCCAACAGAGGGTCCCCGAGCACTCCGATGCGCAGTCCTTCGGGCAGGGTCTCCATGAGGCGTCTGATGGCGTCGAGGCCGCCCCTCATACCGCCCGGGTCGGCCACCGCCTCGGCAAGGCGCGCCAGCGTCCCGGCCAGTTCGCGGCGGAGGTGGGCCCGATCTTCTTCGGACAAGGAAACGGGGTCCCTCAGCGCTTCAAACGCCGTGCGCATCCGGGCCAGGGCCATTTGCGTCAGTTCGGCGGCCCGGCGATGCCGCTTGGCGGGCAGAGCGATGAGCGCCGATGCCGCTGTGGCCAGGACGTCGACCGCGCCCAGCCCGTCCGCGTCGCCGAGTTCCTCGCAGACGGCCTCGATACGATCACCGGCGTAGGGGCCGAGGGAAGGCGCGGCCCGCGCCAAGGCCCCCCAGAGGTCCACCGCCGCGGCCCGGGCACGCAGGCCACCCGCACTGAGCGTCTCCGCCCGGGCGCGCAACACCGCTACAGCATCCGCATCCCGCACCGGGTCCAACATCCCTGCCGCCTCGACGAGCGCTTCCGTCCCGGCCGCCGGATCCTGGAGCACCGCGAGGAGCAGCGGTCGGGCGGCGTCGGAACCGTTCAGCGCCGCGAGCGTGCGGGCGGCGCCGAGGAGCCGTGCGTACGACTCGGGGTCTCGGAAGGCGCCGGGAAAGCCCTGGTGCGCGCGGTCACGGGCCAGCCACTCGACTGCCTCTCGTACGACAGCGACGGCGTCCGGGTCGGCCCGCCCCGCGTACGCCAATTCCACCGCCACGTCCGCCAGGTGCACGGCCCTGGCGACCGTCGTGGGCGCCGAGCGGGCCAGTCCGCGTGCGCGCTCCGCGTCCCCCAGCCTGACGAAGAGGGAGGCGGCCCCGTCAGGCACGTCACGTGTTTCCTGGCGCAGCAGTGTCCGAGCGGCGCTGAGGGGTACGAGCGTCGCCAGTTCATCACCGTCGGACGAGGCGGCAGCCGCCCCGCCGACATCCGCCTCGAAAGCGACCAGTTGGGCAAACGCGGCGTCCGGCCCGGCCGTGGCGGCGAGGCGGCGCAGTCGAGGCAGGTCGAGAACGTACGCGGCGCGTTCGGCGGTGTCGGTCAGCAGACGGAGCTGATGCCCCAAGGGGTACGGCGGCGTACCGTCCGGCCAACCGGCCGCACGCCATCTCCGCGACCAGGTCAGCAGTTCGTGGGTGTGCCGCGAGATCCCTGCCGCACCCAAGTCCTCGCGCACCTCGCGGACGAGACGGGGGTCGGCAAGGGCATACGTCCGGGACACCGCGTCCTCGGTCACGAGGGCGCGCCCCGCCGGTCCCTGCGCCAAGCGGTCGAGGCGCTCCACGGGGAGCCCGGTCAGCTCAGCCAAGTCCGTCGTACGCAGGCCGCCGCCCGCCACGGCCAGCAGCCCCGCGACCGGTGCGCCGAGCACGGCGGCATCCGGCGGCGGTTGCCGGAGCAGCGGTACCCCTGCGACGGGGAGAAGGGTCCGCAGGTATCGGCTCTGGCGCAGTGGATGCCGTACTGGAGGCAAGTCGTCGGGGAAGCGCACACAACGCCGGAGGGAGACGATGACGCGCATGCCGGGTGGCGGACGGGAGGGCAGGAGCGCGGCGATGCTTCCGCGTACGGGCACTGCCTTGGGCTCGGTGGCATCGCCCCTGGACCCCGGCATACCGCTCGTACCGCTCGTACGGCCCTCGGCGGCGAGGCCCGACCAGGCCACGTCGTCGTCGAGCCCGTCGACGACAAGCAGGAGCTTCCGCCCGTAACGCGCGCTCTTCGCGGCGGCTTCGGCGAAGAGTGTCTTCCACCCCCGCACGTTGCTCGGAACGGGGCTCCCCTGCCTGCCGAGGAAAACGTCGATCTGATCGACGATCTCCTCCTCGAACTCGGCGCGAGTGTCCGTGCCGTGGGCTGCGGAGACGAAGAAGGTCAAGATGTCGGCGTCCGCCGGGGGTCGTCGGGAGACGTAGTCGGCGAGCAGTGCGGTCTTGCCCACGGGAGTATCGGCTTGCCAGCACAGATACGACGGCGCCTCGGCTCGGGAGTCCCGAACGAACGAGTTCATCTCCGTACGCTCGTCCGTCCGCCCCCGGACCTCGATCGCGGAGGTGTCGGGGGCCGCCTGGTGCAGCCGGACGAAGCGGAGGCCAGGGTTCTCACGCCGCCGGTTCGGGAGGATCTGGCCATCCCGCGCGCCCGTCGCTTCCTCCCGAGCCACGCTCAGGGCGGCTTCCCACTCAGCATCCGAGTACGCCGGGGAGCCGGAAGCATCCTGCAACTTCCGCACTACGGACCAGAAGCCACGCGCTCGCTCCGGTGAGGGAACCGTCTTCCCCTCAAGCCAGCCCTGCCATGTCGCGGGAGCGATCTCCAACCCCTCAACCACTGCTCCGGCACGCGGCTCCCCTGCGGCTTCCCACGCCCGTTCCAGCATGTCGCGCAGTCCGTCACGTGCGGGCCTCGACGAAGCCGCCACCGCCCCGCTCCCGTCCCTTGCTCGCTACCCGAAAACTCGGCCTTCGTCGTACGACTTCAGCAGGCCCCACCTGCGGAAATCGTGGCGCAACAGTCAGCGCAACTGTCCGTGGCCCACCACCGCCACGAGTCTGGAGCCATCGCCACAGCAGCCGAACCCGGCTCCCGACAGAAGGACAGCCCGTGCCTCAGCTCCCCCACCTTCTTTACTACACCGCCGCTTTGAGCGGATGCGCCGGCCTTCTCTACACGGGCGTCCTGTTCATCGTGGCCCTCGTCTCCGTCCTCGCCTCCGCACCCGAGCGACGCAAGGACGCGCGGACGACGCTCAGCATCCTCGTACGTCGGCGGTCGCGTTGAGGGGATGTATCAGGCGGCGCGCTATCCGGCCGTACCCGCGCTTCCGCGACATATTGAACCGTCAGGTCGACTGCCTACTCCTCTCCTTAACTCGGGAGCATGTAGTGCTCCCTGCTCACGGCTTAGTAAATAATTTTGCGTGTGACATCAGCAGGGATCTGGATGGCCTGAACTCGCCCACACGGCAAGGCACGTGATGTACAACTTCATCTGTGCCGCCATCCGCCCAGGCCGTGTCGGGACCGGTAGCTCCGCGACCGCGGAGCTACCGGTCCCGAC